>NZ_JBIUAG010000028.1:0-138511 GCF_044547355.1 Kutzneria sp. NPDC052558 | reverse complement strand
ATACGCCATCGCCCAGAGGCCTCCACACAAAATCCACCCGGAGCCACCAACCCACCGCCCCACCCCACCCCCAACCACACAACAACCCCCACCCCGCAAAAGCAAACCCCACCTCACGGCAACCGCGCGGCGCGGGCACCCGAACCACAACCACAGACCCCGGTACCTACAGGGCGTCGGTGGTGACGGGGAGGTCGGCCGTCGGAGTGGCGGTGGGCTTGGCGGCGGTGCGGCCGCGGCGGGACAGGCGCTGCTCCAGCAGGGCGGCCAGGCGGGTGACCACCCAGTTGACCACCACGTAGATCACGCCGATGACGATCAGCGTCGGGATGGTGTTGCCGAAGTTGGCGGCCAGGACGCGGTAGTTGGACAGCAGGTCCGAGAAGGACAGGATGGTGCTGCCCAGGGCGGTGTCCTTCACGACGACCACCAGCTGGCTGACGATGGCCGGCAGCATCACGGTGACGGCCTGCGGCAGCAGGATCGTCATCATGGTCTGCACCTTGCGCAGCCCCAGCGCGTACGCGGCCTCGGACTGGCCGCGCGGCAGCGAGGAGATGCCGGCCCGGAACACCTCGGCCAGCACGGAGCCGTTGTACAGCACCAGACCCGTCACCACGGCGAACAGCGGCCGGATGTCGGAGTCGATGTCGGTGTACCAGACGTAGAAGAAATTGGCGAACAGCATCAGCATCAGCACCGGGATGGCCCGGCACAGCTCGACGATCACGCCGGCCGGCACCCGGATCCAGGCGTGCTCGGACAGCCGGGCGATGCCGAAGACCGCGCCCAGCGGCAGCGCGATGACGATGGCCAGCACGGCGGCCAGCAGCGTGGTGCCCAGGCCGGGGATGAGGTACTCGGTCCAGGTGTCGCCCTCCAGGAACGGGTTCCACATCCTGGCGGTGAACTGGCCCTTGTCGTTCAGCGCCGAGAACACCAGCCAGGCCACGGCGGCCAGCGCCACCAGGAACACCACGGTGTAGACCGCGTTGCGGGCCTTGGCCTTCGGGCCGGGCGCGTCATAGAGGACCGAGGGCGCGCTGCTCATCGCTTCACCGCCACCTTGTTGGACAGCCAGCCCAGCAGCAGGCCGATCGGGAGGGTCAGGATCACGAAGCCGAGCGCGAAGACGGAGAACACCAGCAGGCCAGCCTGGCCCTCGTTCTCCAGCATCTCCTTCATCAGCAGCGAGGCCTCGGCCACGCCGATGGCGCTGGCGATGGTGGTGTTCTTGGTCAGCGCGATCAGCACGCTGGCCAGCGGCGCCACCACCGAGCGCAGCGCCTGCGGCAGCACCACGATGGTCAGCGTCTGCATGAAGCCCAGGCCCAGCGCGCGGGACGCCTCGGCCTGGCCGACCGGCACGGTGTTGATGCCCGAGCGCACGGCCTCGGCCACGAACGTGCCGGTGTAGAGCACGAACGCCAGCACCGACAGCCGGAAGTTGGTGATGTCCAGCGCCGAGGTGGTGGTGTCGGTGGTCAGCGAGACCCCGAGCGCCTGGTACAGGCCCAGCGAGGCGCCCACCACCAGCAGCGTCAGCGGGGTGTTGCGCACGACGTTGACGTAGGCCGTGGCGAAGGCCCGCATCAGCCACACCGGGCTGACCCGCATGCCGGCCAGCACGATGCCCCAGACCAGGGCCCCGATCGCCGACCAGAACGTGAGCTGCACGGTGGTCCAGAACGCACCGAGCAGGTCGTAGTGGCTCAGGAAGTCCACCTGCAAGCCCTCCGTTTTCTCCGCGCGTTCCGCGCGGGCGAGGCCGCTCGTGACCGGTGCCTTCCTTAGCCGGATTTCGATCGCCGCATCGGCGCACGTGGTGGGTTGCGTCGGGAGCGGCGATCGAAATCCGGCGACAGTCCAGGCGCCGGCGCGGCCTCGCGGCTAGACCATCACTTCTCGGTGATCGCGGGGGCGTCCGGGACCTTGTAGTCCGCGCCGAAGTTCTTCTTCAGCGCGGCGGCCCAGGAGCCGTCCTGCTCCATGTTCTGGATGTAGCCGTCGATGGCCTGCTGGGTCTTGGTGTCGCCCTTCTTGAAGCCGATGCCGTACGGCTCCGAGGTGAAGGTCTTGCCCACGACCTTGAGCTTGCCGACGTTGGCCGGCTGCGAGGCGTAGCCCTGCAGGATGACGTTGTCGGTGGTGATCGCGTCGATCGTGCCGTTGAGCAGGCCGGTGATGCACTCGGAGTAGCCGCCGTACTGCTGCAGCGACACGTCGTTGGCCCACTTGGTCTTCACGGTCTGCGCCGAGGTCGAGCCGCTCACCGAGCACAGCTTCTTGCCGTTGAGCGAGTCCGGCCCGGTGATCGAGGTGTTGTCCGACTTGACCAGCAGGTCCTGCCCGGCGACGAAGTACGGGCCGGCGAAGGAGACCTTCTGCTTGCGGTTGTCGTTGATCGTGTAGCTGGCGATCACCAGGTCCACGTCGCCCTGGGCGATGAGGTCCTCGCGCTGGGCCGACGGCGCCTGCTTGAAGGTGATGTTCTTCGGGTCGACGCCCATCTTCTGGGCCACGTAGTTGGCCACGTCGATGTCGAAGCCGGTGTAGGTGTCGCCGGTCTTCAGGCCGATACCGGGCTGGTCGAACTTGATGCCGATGGTCAGCTTGTTGGCCGCCTTGGCTCGGTCGACGAGGGAGTCGCCGCCGGCCGCCGCCTGCTGGCTCTTCCCACCGCAGGCGGTCACGGCCAGGGCCAGCGCGGCCACCAGTGCGCCTGCGCGCAGAACCGGGCTCAACCGCATGATGTCTCGTTCCTCTCGGACAGTGGGCAAATCAGTGGCTGAGGATCTTGCCGAGGAAGTCGCGCGCCCGCTCGGACTTGGGCGCGGTGAAGAAGTCCTCGGTGGCGGCGTCCTCGACGATCTCGCCGTCGGCCATGAACACCACGCGGTCGGACGCGCGGCGGGCGAAGCCCATCTCGTGCGTGACCACCAGCATCGTCATGCCGTCGCGGGCCAGCGACGTCATCACGTCCAGCACCTCGTTGACGACCTCGGGGTCCAGCGCCGAGGTGGGCTCGTCGAACAGCATCACCTTGGGCTTCATGTTCAGCGCGCGGGCGATCGCCGCCCGCTGCTGCTGACCGCCGGACAGCTGGGCCGGGTACTTCTCGGCCTGGTTGGCGATGCCGACCCGCTCCAGCAGCTCCATGCCGGACTTGCGGGCCTGGGCCGAGGCCGTGCCGCGCACCTTCACCGGCGCCAGCATGACGTTCTCGATGATCGTCTTGTGCGCGAACAGGTTGAACGACTGGAAAACCATGCCCACGTCGGCGCGCAGCCGGGCCAGCGCCTTGCCCTCGGCCGGCACCGGCTGGCCGTCCACCTCGATGGCGCCGCTGTCGATCGGCTCCAGGCGGTTGATCGTGCGGCACAGCGTCGACTTGCCGGAGCCGGACGGGCCGAGCACGACCACGACCTGGCCCTTGGGCACCTCCAGGTCGATGCCCTTGAGCACGTGCAGCGGGCCGAAGAACTTGTCCACGCCCGCCATCCTGATCATCGGCGGCGTCGCGCCGGCAGCAGACATCGATCCTCCAGCACAGCAAAGGGGCGGGTGTTGGCGGAAACCTAGGGGCCACCGTCGACACCAGTCCAGGCGGCTTGACCAAGACTTAGGGTTGCAGGTGCGTCACGCAGCCTAGCGGCCGCCCGACCCGGCTGTGACGGACGCTCGACATCGCCCGGCGTGTCCATAGTGGAGGGATCGACACGTCGGCGGGTCAATGGAGCGAGTGTAAAGAGTCGGCAAACTCTTGACCGTCGAACCGGAGCGCTTCACTCGTTCGGAGCAATGGGGGGCCGGGACCGCCGCCGAGCGTGTGACCCCAGCCACCTAGAGTTGGACCCTCATCCCGCGCCGCACGGCCGGGGCGGACACGGGGAGGTGCCACAGGTGCGGGTACTGCTCGTCGAGGACGACGACCGGGTCGCCGACGCGCTGCTGCCGGCCCTGGCCCGGCGCGGACTGACGGTGGAGCGGCTGGCCACCGGGCGGGGCGTGCTGGACCGGCTCACCGGGGTCGACGTCGTGCTGTTGGACCTCGGCCTGCCCGACATCGACGGCATCACGCTGTGCCGCCAGGTCCGGGCGGCCAGCGACGTGGCCATCATCGTGGTGTCGGCCCGCGGCGAGGTGGACGACCGGATCCTCGGCCTGCACGCCGGGGCCGACGACTACCTGGTCAAGCCCTACGACGTGGGCGAGCTGGTGGCCCGGGTGCACGCGGTGCGCCGCCGCCGCGGCGACGCGGTGCCCGGGGCCGGCGGCGGCACCGCCGGCGTGGTGCAGGTCGGCGACGTGCACATCGACCTGGTGCGGCACCAGGTGACCGTGGCCGACGAGCCGATCACCCTGTCCCGCAAGGAGTTCCAGGTGTTGGCGCTGGTGGTGGGCGCGGGCGGCGCGGTCTGCACCCGGGAGCGGATCATCGCCGAGGTGTGGGGCCGCAGCTGGGCCGGCGCCAACCGGACGCTGGACGTGCACGTGGCCACCCTGCGCACCAAGCTGGGCCGGCCGGCGCTGGTGGAGACCGTGCGCGGGGTCGGCTACCGGCTCACCGCCGAGGGCCAGGCCGGGGCCGGAGCGGGCTGAGGTGCGCACCCGGCTGCTCGGCAGCTTCGTCATCGTCGTCGCCATCCTGGTCCTGGGCCTGGGCATTCCGCTGGCGCTGACGTTCGCGCAGAACTTCCAGAGCGTGCTGTTCGTGGACCGGGCGGCCGACACCAGCCGGTACGCCTCGCTGTCGCAGCGGCTGCTGGAGCAGGGCGGCGCCGATCCGGGCCTGAACGACCAGTTGACCAGCTACCACGACGTCTACGGCATCGCGGTCGCCGTGTTCGACCGCGGCGACCAGGCCCCCGACGGCTCGTTCCGGGCGCTGGCCCAGGCCGGCTCGCGGATCGACCCGACCAACTCGGTGATCCGTGACGATCTGGTGAACGCCCGCGCCGGCCGGGGCACCCAGCAGGGGGCGCTGCTGATGCCGTGGAACAGCGCGCCGCTGGTGGTGGCCGAGCCGGTGCTGGTCAACGGCGAGGTGCGCGGCATCGTCGTCACGTCCTCGCCGACCGAGCACACCCGCACGCAGATCTGGCTGTCCTGGGCGGCGATCCTGGTCGGCGGCGCGCTGTCGGTCGGGCTGGCCGTGCTGGTCGCGCTGCCGCTGGTGCGCTGGATGCTGCGGCCGGTCCTGTTGCTGGACAGCGCCACCGCCGCGCTGCTGCCGGCGATCGTCAACGGGCGCGAGGTGGATCCGGTCGGCGGCGACATCGGGCCGCCCGAGCTGCGCCGGCTCACCCGGTCCTTCGACCAGATGGCGGTCAGCGTCAGCGACGTGCTCGCCGCGCAGCGGGCCTTCGTCGCCGACGCCTCGCACCAGCTGCGCAACCCGTTGACCGCGCTGCGCATTCGTCTGTCCAATCTGGAGGGTCACGTCGATCCGGACGTGCAGGAGCAGCAGGCCGCCGCGCTGGAGGAGGCGGACCGGCTCAACCGGATCCTGGACGAGCTGCTGGCCATGGCCAGGGCCGAGTCCTCCAGCGTCGACCCCATCCCGGTCGACGTGGACCAGGCCGTGAGCTCCCGGCTGCGGGCCTGGCAGGCGGTGGCCACGGCCAAGGGCGTCGCCCTCGTGCTGGACGGCGAGCCGGGCGGGACCGCGCTCGCGCCGCCGCGCGGCGTGGAGACCGTGCTGGACGCGTTGCTGGACAACGCCTTGAAGTTCACCGAGGACGACTCGCTGGTCCGGGTCGAGGTGCGCCGCCAGGACAGCCGGGTCCGGCTGGCCGTGCGCGACCACGGGCCTGGCCTGCAACCGGAGGAGCTGGACCGGGCCACCGACCGATTCTGGCGCAGCGCCGCCCACCAGAACGTGCGCGGCTCCGGCCTGGGGCTGGCCATCGTCCGGCTGATCGTGGAACGAGTCGGCGGCGCCGTCGAACTCGACCTGCCCGAGGGCGGCGGCCTCCGCGTCTCCTTCGACCTCCCGGCCCTCTAGCCCAAGATCAAGGGACCGATCCTCACGTTGAACGTCATGAAGGGCCCCATCATGACGCCCAACGTCAGTAAGGGGCCCTTCATGACACCAGCCGCTGGGAAGGGGGCTTTCCTCCACTCCGAGTGGAGGAAAGCCCCCTTCCAAGCGTCAGACCTTCGCGGAGCGGTAGTAGGAGAGGGCGCCGGGGTGGAGGTCGATGGGGGCGGTCTCGATGGCGGAGCGGGGGTCGATCAGCTGCGCCGCCAGGGACACCACCTGGTCGGAGTCGGTCGCCAGGTCGGGCTGCACTTCGAACAGGGTCCGCACCAGCGCTTCGGCCTCGTCGTCGGGCATGTCCTCGCGCACCATCAGCAGGTTGTGCACGGCCAGCGTGCTCACCGCCTTGTCGGACCGGGCCAGCAGCGGGTACGAGGTCTGCGGCACCGTCTCCACGTTGTAGTAGGGCAGGTTGGCGCGGTCGACCGTGGACAGGTCCAGCATGCGCAGCGGCACGTCGGGATGCGACTTCATGGTTTTGGTGATGTCCGGCGTGGGCAGCCCGCCGGACCAGAACAGCGCGTCACGCTGGCCGGCGACCAGGTAGGTCAGCGAGTCGTGCAGCGTGTCCTGGAAGTAGGTGGGGCTGGTGTCCGGCAGCCCGGCGGTGGTCAGCAGGTTCAGCGCGACGACCTTGACGCCGGACTGGTCGCTGCCGATGGACACCGCGTGCCCGCGCAGGTCGGCCAACGAGTTGATCTTCGAGTCGTTGCGCACCAGCACCTGGATGTAGTCGTCGTAGATGCGGGCCAGCGCGCGCAGACCCTTCGCGCCGTCCTTGGCCGCGGCGTCGGCGGCCACGAACGCGACGTCGGCGGTGTTCTTGTGCAGCGCGGCCAGGTTCTGCACCGAGCCGCTGGTCTGGAGCACCTTCTTGGCCACCCCGAGCCGGCTCGCCCAGGCGTCGGCCAGCTTCGAGCCCAGCGTGTAGTACACGCCGCCGGTGCCGCCGGTGGCCACCCGCAGTTGGACGCCGGACAGGCTGGATCCGCAGGCCGCCAGCGACGGCGCGGACAGCGTCGCGGCGGCCCCTAGCATGATCAGCGCCCGTCGTGTCAGTGCCACCCGTCCATCCTGCCAGCAGGGGGTTCTACCCTGGGGACCGAGCGGTCGTCGGGAAGAGGTAGAGGCAGTGACACGGAGTTACGAGATTCGCACGTTCGGTTGCCAGATGAACGTGCACGACTCCGAGCGATTGGCCGGCATGCTTGAGGACGCCGGCTACACGCCCGTGCCCGAGGGCGGCGCGGCCGACCTGGTCGTGTTCAACACCTGCGCGGTCCGCGAGAACGCCGACAACAAGCTGTACGGCACGCTCGGCCACATGCGGCCGCTCAAGACCGCCAACCCCGACATGCAGGTCGCGGTGGGCGGCTGCCTGGCCCAGAAGGACCGCGGCGACATCGTGCAGCGGGCCCCGTGGGTGGACGTCGTGTTCGGCACGCACAACATCGGCTCGCTGCCCACGCTGCTGGAGCGGGCCCGGCACAACAACGAGGCCCAGGTCGAGATCCTGGAGTCGCTGGAGACCTTCCCGTCCACGCTGCCGGCCCGGCGCGACTCCGCCTACTCGGGCTGGGTGTCGATCTCCGTGGGCTGCAACAACACCTGCACCTTCTGCATCGTGCCGTCGCTGCGCGGCAAGGAGAAGGACCGCCGCCCCGGCGAGGTGCTGGCCGAGGTGCAGGCCCTGGTCGACGAGGGCGTGCTGGAGGTGACCCTGCTCGGGCAGAACGTCAACTCCTACGGCGTCGAGTTCGGCGACCGGCTGGCCTTCGGCAAGCTGCTGCGGGCCGCCGGCGAGATCGACGGCCTTGAGCGGATCCGCTTCACCTCGCCGCACCCCAAGGACTTCACCGACGACGTGATCGCCGCGATGGCCGAGACGCCGGCCGTCTGCCCGCAGCTGCACATGCCGCTGCAGTCCGGCTCCGACCGTCTGCTCAAGCAGATGCGCCGGTCGTACCGGACCGAGAAGTACCTGGGCATCCTGGACAAGGTGCGGGCCGCCATGCCCGAGGCCGCCATCACCACCGACATCATCGTCGGCTTCCCCGGCGAGACCGAGGAGGACTTCCAGGGCACCCTGGACGTGGTGCGGCAGGCCCGGTTCGCCAGCGCCTTCACCTTCCAGTACTCCAAGCGCCCCGGCACGCCCGCGGCCGAGATGGACGGGCAGCTGCCCAAGCAGGTCGTGCAGGAGCGCTTCGACCGGCTGATCGCCGTGCAGGAGGAGAACTCGCTGCTGGGCAACCAGGCCCAGGTCGGCCGCGAGGTCGAGGTTTTGGTGGCCAGCGGGGAGGGCCGTCGGGACGGCGAGACGCAGCGCATGAGCGGCCGGGCCCGTGACGGCCGGCTCGTGCACTTCGCCGCCACTGCGGGGGTGCGCGCCGGCGACGTGGTGCGCACCGTTGTGACCTACGCCGCGCCGCACTACCTGGTCGCCGACGGGGCGCTGCTCAGCCACCGGCGGACCAGGGCGGGGGACAACACCGAGGCCGGCCTGCGGCCCAGGACCACGGGGGTCAGCCTCGGGCTGCCCTCCTTCGGCACGCCGGCGCCCCTCGCGCCGGCGGGAGGATGTGCGATCCAGTGACTGACGACTTGTCCGACCTCCAGGTCCAGGCGCCCCGCCGCCGGTTCCGCCAGATCGACCCCGGCGCGCGGGCCCTGGTCGTCGCCGTCTGCGTGATGCTCATGCTGGTGGCCGCGCTGCTGCCCTGGGTCGAGGGCGCCACCGGCTGGCAGGTGCTCTTCGGCCTCGCCCCCAAGGGCGCCGTGATCGGCTTCGTGCCGGTCCTGTTCGCCTTCTGCGCCATGGTGTTCGGCGTCCTCGTCTCCGGCGCCGCCCTCGTCACCCGCCTCTGGGGCCTCGCCTTCGCCGGCGCCGCCGGCTGCGGCTTCAGCACCCTCACCGCCCTGCTGGCCGTCTGGTCCCAGCAGGCCACCTCCAGCCACGAGCCCGGCCCCGGCCCGGGCATCGGCATCATCCTCGGCCTGGTCACCCTGATCGTGCTGACCTACCAGTGGGTCAAGCTCACCTTCACCCGGGACTGACAGCCTGGGGCAGTGTGCGCCGGGTCACCAAGTGGTTGAGCACGGCGCGAATGCCGTGCCGCACCACGGCCGCCCGCACCAGCCGGTAGCCACCGCCGTAGACCGGATCCGGGTTGGTGGCCATCGCCTCCCGCAGGGCGTCGGCCACCACCGTCCGCTGCTTTTTCAGCCACGCGCCGGCGAACAGCTCGCAGAGACCTTCGGCCACGGTGGGCTCCAGCCCGACCGCACCCCGCTCGACCAGCCAGGCATGCCCGATCTCGTGCGCGAGGGTGGCGCCGAAGTGCGTCGTCGTGAGTCCGGCGGCGACCTGGATGCCCAGCACGTCCGCCGCGCCGTCCGCGGACACCTGGTGATGGGTCATCCCGAACAGGACCGCGTCGGTCGGCCAGCCGTTCCGCAACGCGTCCGGGACGACCAGGGTGACCCGCACCCGGCGAATCAGCTCCACACCCATCGCGGCCATCGCGGCGCGCACGCCGGGAATGTGGCCACGGGCGGCGGCCTGCGTCTCGATGCCGTGACGAACACAGGTGGGGCAGCGAAGCGTGTCGCGGGTGAACGTCGCCCAGCCGACGCCCGGCGGATCCGCCCGAGGCCGCCCGCACAGCACACAGTCCCCGGCGATGACGTGCGCCGAGCACGTCGCCTCGCCCCACAACGAGACCCGATACGTCCCGATGGGGATGCCGCCGCACGCCACGCAGCTGGTCAGCTCGGTTTCCACCTTCCGGTCACCGGATCACGAGACCACCCGGTGGTGCTTTCGACCGGCCCCGGCGCCGGCTGGGGCGGGCCGTCCGTCGATGTCGTCGGCCCGGGCGGGCGGCCGGACAGCAGCTGGTCGAAATAGCGGCCCCACGTCTGCATCGTCGGCCGCGCGCCCGGGGCCGAGCCGAGCGAATCCGTCAGCAGACGCCGGCCGTACGGGTCGAGCCGGTCGGCCAGCCGCCCCACGTCGCGGGTGACCGACGCCTGCGGCCCCGGCGCCAGGCAGCGCAGCACGAACAACCCGAACTTGTAGCGGTCGGTGGCCTGGCTGAGATCGCGTTCCGGCGGATCCCAGTCCGGCGCGTTGAGCTGCCGCACCACGGCCATCGCGCCCCGGATCCGGATCGCGTCGCAGTCCACCAGCAGCACCGTGGGACGCACGCCGAACCGGAACACCGCGTTCTTCGCGTTCAGGTCGCCGATGACCATGTCGTTGCGGTGCAACAGGTGCACGATGCTGGCGAAGTCCCGGCAGATGAGCACCCGGTCGCGCATCGAGGCCGACGGCATGCCCAGCCGCTGCGACCGCGCCGGATCGACGAACAGGTGCTGCACCTCCCGCAGGGTGCGCGTCGGCGAGCCGCTGGGCAGCGTCCGCCGCTGGAAGAAGTCGTCGCCGATCAGCGGCATGACCACGCCGCTGACCGTGCCGCCGTCCTCAACGACCCGCACTGGCCACGCGGTCGCCCGATCCAGCCGGGCCCGGGTCCGGTGATCGAGCCGGTACCGCCGGGCGACGATCGCGTGCAGCCCGTGCGGCGGCGCCTGGCCGGGCCGATACTGCTTGTACACCAACGGGTGCGGCACATCGGGCAGGGTGACACCGGGCAGCCGGTAGACCTTCGCCTGGCCGCCCGACCCGATGAGCTCACCGGGTCGACCCAGCTGGGCCAGGTCGACCACGACGCGGTTCACGGGTGGGCGGGCCAGATCGCCACGGCCGTGCGGTCGTCGTCGAACGACCGGCGGGCGAACCCGACCTGCGCGGCGAATTCCAGATCGGCCGGCGGTTCGCCCCACGACGAGGCGAGGAACCGGCCGACCGCGCCGGATCCGTTGCCGAGCGGGTCGCCGATGCCGTCGGTCATCAGCACCAGGGCCTCGCCCGGGGCGACGGAGGTGCGCACCGGTCGCGGCGTCGCCGACAGGACCGGCAGCGCCGAGACCGCCGACGAGTGGATGTCCACGTCGGCGTTCTTCACCGCCTGTTGCGGCCGCCAGTCGCCGTCATGGCCGAGGATCCAGCCGGAGGTGTCGCCGACGGTCATCAGGTGCACGGCGCGTTCCTCGCCCTCCAGTTCCATGACCGCGTAGGTCAGCGCGGTCGCCATGTGCCGGGCGACCTCGCGCGGATCGCTGCCCACGCCGTCGACATGCTCGCCGGCCTGCTTCACGATCAGGTCGGCGACCCAGGCCAGGAAGGAGGGCCAGGGCAGGTCGTCCGGTCGGGTGTGGGCCAGCAGCCGGCGCAGCTCGTCGGTTCCGTCGTGCGCAGCCCACCACGCGGCCAGGTGCGAATGCTCCCCGCTCGACACCCCGTCGGCCACGCACATCACCAGGTAGCGGCCGTCCGCGGTGACGCGCAGGGCGTAGTCGTCCTGCCGCACCCGGGCATAGTGCCGGTGCGAGAGGCCCCGCACGCTCGCGGCGCGCACCGTGGCCGACGGCACGCCGTCGGGGCCGTCGACGACGATGCCGTCGAGAATGGTGTCGGGCCGTTGGGGGTAGGCGGTGACGTAGGCCGGCCGCACGCGGCTGACCGCCCGGCCGGGGTCGCCGACCGCGTACGGCGTGAAATCACCCTGCCACTCGGGCGTTTCCGGCGCCGCGGCATGGCGCGGCGCGTCCGCCGCGGCGGCGGCGCCGAGCGATGAGCCCGGTGTCCCGGCCATCACACGAAGTCCTCGTCGTCGGCGGTGTAGGCGTGGATGCCGGCCGGCAGGTCCTCCTTGGCCGGCAGCATCAGCCCGGAGCCGCCCTTGGCCATGCTCTCGCCGGAGGCCAGCACGCTGGAGATCAGGATCTCGGCGATCATGCTGATGGCCTTGGCCGCGTCCTCGCCCTTGTCCATCAGGTACATCTGCATCTGCTTGGCGCCGCTGGACGGGTGGATCAGCGACCGCAGCACCGTCGGCTCGGCGTCGTCGACCCCGCACGGCACGATGTTGGGGTACATGGAGAAGCCCTGGCCGGTCTGCTTGTCGAAGCTGGTGAGCTCGCTGAAGGCGGCCCGCCACTGCGGCTCCTGGTCGGTCGGCGCTCCGTCGGACAGGAAGAACACGGCCGGCCGGTGCACCGCGAAGCCGTCGGCCTTGAGCTGGCGGACGTTCTGCTCGATCTCGGTGCGCAGCAGCCGGAACGCCGCGGCGTACGAGGTGCCCCCGCGCAGGGTCAGGGCCGGCAGGCTGACGTTCTCGTCCAGCGGGTCGCACAGCGGCAGCCGCACCCGCGCCTCGTCGGAGAAGTCGATCAGTCCGAAGCGGACCTTGTCGGACAGGATCGGCGCCTGCGCCAGCGCGTCGACCACCGCCGGCATCATCTGGTTGGCCGCGTCGAGCTTCCTTCCCATCATGGAGTAGGAGACGTCGACCACGAGGTAGAAGGGCAACAGCTTGCCCAGGGGTGCGTCCATGGGACCGCTTCCTTCGGATAGGTGGGGATTCAGGGCTGGGTCGGGTGCTGGCCGGCCGGCAGCGACCAGCCGTCGGGCCGGGGCAGGCGAACGGTCTGCTCGTCGTCCCAGGGGGCGGCCGACCGGGTGTCGGTGGGCCCGGGCGCGGCCGGGTGGAACGGCACGCCCGGCAGCGTCGGGGGTTCCGGATGGCCGTTGCGCGGCGGGACCGGGCCGGCATTGGCCTGGATCCACCGGTCGAGTTCGGCGTCCACCCGCTTGTTGGCCAGCGCGGCCCAGGTGTCGACCGCCTTGTCGGCGATCTTGGCCTGCTGCTCGACCAGTTTGCTGGCGGCCAGCTTGGCGCTGGCCGTCTGCTCGGCCAGGTGGTGCTCGGCGACCTCGCGTTGGGCCAAGGCCTGGGCGTGCGCGCGCTGCCGCTGGTCGGCCAGTTCCATCCGCTCGAGCTTCTTGACGTGGTCGGCCCGTTGCGCCAGCAGGCTGTCGTAGGCGGACGGCGGGCCGAGCATGCTCAGCAGCTTGATCACCACCGGCAGCAGCTCGATGGACAGGAAGAGCAGGAACAGCATCAGGTGGGTGAGGACGGCCATCGGGTGGCCCGACGACAGGTTCTCCAACGCCTCGAGCCGGGACAGCAGGCCGTTGTCGGCGTTGTCGGCGAGCGACGCGGTCTGCTCCGCGGTCTGCTCGGCCGCCTGCTCGGTGGCCAGCCGGCTCTGCACGTCCGGCAACTGCTTGCGGGCGTCGTCGACCTGGTGCGCGGCCGCCGCGGCCAGCCGCGCTTCGGCGTCGCGCTGCTGGTCGGCCAGCACCGCCTTGGCCTCGGCCGCCTTCTGCTTCGCGGCGTTCGCGGTGGCCTGGGCCTGCTGGTAGGCGTCGCCGATGCCCGGCCGGTGGGTGCCGCAGCTGCCGTTCAGCTCACACTGGGCGTTGGCCTGGGCGTCTTCGTATGTCTTCTCGGCGCTGTCGTAGGCGGCCTTCGCGGCCTTGACGTCGGGATCGTCGCTCACCCCTGGCCGCAGCTGCCCGGAGATGATCGCCTGCAGCCGGTCGACCTCCTTCTGCAGACCGGGAATCTCCGCGTAGGCCTTGGCCAGCACGTCCTTGGACTCGGCGACCTGCTGGGCGTGCATGACGGTCAGCTGCGCGTCGATCTCCGGCTGGAAGATCCGCAGGGTCAGGGGCGTCGAGATGACGGTGCCGATGACCACCGCCAGCAGCAGCCGGGGCACGGCGGCGGCCACCTTCAGCCGGGCCCCGCGCAGGCCGTTCATGCTGACGATCAGCATGCGGTCCAGGTTGAGGATGACGCCGGCCCACACGGCGGCGGCGACCGCGGCCGCCGGCCACGGCAGCCGCAGGGTGTCCTCCAGCGCGAAGAACGCCGACACGCCGGCCACCAGCGCGGTGCTCAGCAGCACCCCGCCCATGGCGGCCTGCTTGGTCAGGTCGCCGGACCGCTCGGCGAGATCCGGCTGGGCTCCGGCCAGCCGGACCAGTCCGCTGCGCAGGTTCACGGGGTGCTCCCTTGGTCGCCAGAGCCGGTTGGGTCCACAGTGGACATCGCGATGTCCGGCAGGGGCAGTGCGGGCGGGTCTTGGCCGAAGTCGACCCGGGGGCCGTTCATGATCAGCGCGGTGACGTCGAACGGCGGGGTCATGGCCGTGACCGGCGGCAGCGCCGGCGTCGGCGTGCCGGCGTGCGATCCGACCAGGTCCTGCGGTCGGTAGAACGGCGTCGGCAGCTGAATCGCCGGCAGCGGCGGCAGGGTCGGCATGTGCGGCGACACCAGTGCGGCCGGCGGCGGCCAGTCCATTCTCGGCATCGGCGCCGGCAGCTCGACCCGGGGCGGCGGGGCCACCATCGGGACGGGACCGATGGTGCGCGCGTCCTGGCCGGCCTCGTTGTGCGCCACCACCAACACGAAAGGCGAATCGGTGAGGAAGACTCGCGTCGTGCCGGCGCCGGCGCGGCCGTCCATCCGCTCGGTGTGCCCGGCGGTGCGCACCTCCACCGTCACCGCGTCGGTGGCCTGCCAGCGGACGAGAACCGGCTGTCCTCGCATGGCGTGCCGGCCTTCGAGTCGAGCTTCGGTCAGGATCGGCGCGGTGAGATGCTCGCCGATCAACCGGCTCAGATGGACGTGCCAGTCCCACGCCGTCGGCCGCTCCGGCGGGCGATCACTGAGCGCCCGCACCAGCATCTGGCGCCCGACGGCGTCCAGCGCGGCCGCGGCCGGGGCCGGGTCCAGCCGCGTGGAGGCGCGGTCGCCGGGGCACAGGCAGCGCAGGATGAACAGGCCCAGCTTGTACTGGTCGGTGCGCTGCGACAGCGGCTCGTTCGCCGGCGGCACCCAGTCCGGCGTGTTCAGCTGCCTGGCGCCCGAGACCTGGCCGGCCCGCCGGACGCCGTCGCAGTCGAGAAACAGCACGGTCGGCCGGTCGGTGAGCCGATAGAGCTCGTTCTTCGGATTGATGTCGCCGAACGCGACCCCGAGGTCGGTGTGGAGAAAGGAGAGCACGCCGGCGAAGTCGCGGCAGATCCGCAGCCGCTCGGTGAGGTCGGGGACCGGCCGGCCGAGACGCTTCGCCCTTGTCGGATCAATGAAGAGGTTCTGCACCTCGCGCAGCGACTGGGTGCTCCTGCCGGTTCCCGGCAATAACATCCTGTCGGCGAAGGAGTTCGGCACGCGGCGCATGACAATGCCCCGCGTCACGCCGTTCTCCTCGACCACCCGCAGCGGCCAGACCGTCATCGCGTCGAGCATGGCGCGCCGTGACGGGTCGAGGGCCAGCCGGCTCGTCACGATCCCGCGCAGGTCGTTCGATGACCCGATCGGCGTGCGATATTCCTTGTACACCAAGGGTCCCTGGGCGTCCGGCAGGGTCAGTGACGGCAGCTCGCTGACCACCGCCTGCGCGCCCCGGCCCAGCTGCGGGCCGAGGGCGCCGAGGTGTGCGCGCTCGATGCTCACCGATGGCGAAGTGGCAGAACTTCCCACCATGTCTCCCTGTTGGCGGACGGCCGGCGATCGACCAAGAACGTGAATGCGACACCTCGGAGGGCGTGAGCGAACGCTTCGGTCGGTTGATCGACCCGGTGCGCGCATACGTTACCGGATCGGTCGGAATGCGTCGATCGCTTTGGTGGCAATGCTTTGTACTCATCGGTAATCCCTGAAATCAGGGATTTCCGTCGCGCAGGATCGGTGGGTGTAGTGTCCTGGCCGGACCGCGGCGGTAGAGTGCCGCTGGCCGTCCGCCATTGGTGGCGGCCCGGTCGCCGGTGGGGGTCAGGAAACCGTCCACGCCGGTCACCTTGCGATGGAAGTTGCGTGGGTCCAAGGATTCCGACCAGACGATCTCGTACACCTGCCGCAGGTCGGAGATCGTGAACACCGGACCGCAGAAGGCGGTGGCCAGTGTGGTGTACTCGAGTTTCGACCGGGCGCGCTCGACCGCGTCCGCGATGATCTTGGCGTGGTCGAAGGCCAGCTGCCGTTTCCGGGACAGCGCCTTGTCGACGGGAACCCATTGGGCGGCCCGGGCGTCGCCGCCGCCGAGCGGCAGCGGGAGGTCGGGCATCAGGGCCAGATAGCAGATCGTCACGACCCGCTGCCGCGGGTCCCGGCGGGGCGCGCCGTAGGTGCGCAGTTGTTCCAGGTGCAGGTCCTTTGCCGACAGTCCGGTCTCTTCGGCCAGCTCTCGCGCGGCCGCCGCGTCGATGTCCTCGTCGTCGCTGCTCAGGAAGCCGCCGGGCAGGGCGAGCCGGCCGGCGTAGGGCTCGACGCCCCGGGTGACGAGGAGAATGTTGAGCTGGTCCGCGCGGATGGTGAGCACCGCGAGGTCGACGGCGATGGCGACGGTGGGGATCGTCCAGGGCTCGGTCACCGGTCCAGCCTAGCTTCTCGTCACAATGACGACAATGTGCCCGTCGAGTGTGTAACGTGCCGCGCCGGCCCGGCGACCTTCAGCGTCGTCGGGTCCCGGGCGGAGTAAATGTCATGTTGACGAAAACTGAAGCGCACCCTTATCGTCACTGTGACGCTAGGGTGAACGGAGCGAATCCATGATCGTGATCCTCACCGCGCTCGAAGTGGAATACCTTGCGGTTCGGGGGCAACTGGCCGGGCCGCGGCCGCACCGCCACGCGGCCGGCACGATGTTCGAGCTCGGCGAGGTCGCCGGGCGTCCGGTCGCGCTCGGGTTGACCGGGGCCGGCAACGCGACCGCCGCGATCATCACCGAACGGGCCGTAACCGAATTCTCCCCAGAAATGGTGGTTTTTGTCGGCGTGGCCGGCGGCCTGCGCGACTGGCTGAAGATCGGTGACGTCGTCGTCGCCACCAGGGTCTACGGCTACCACGGCGAACGCAGCGAGGACGACGGCAGCCGCATCCGGCCCCGTGCCTACGAAACCGCCCACGAGCCGCTGGAGACCGCCCGAGTGCTGGCCAGATCGGCGTCCTGGCGAGCCGGGCTGGCGACGGAGCCGGCCGTGCACTTCGAGCCGATCGCGTCCGGCGAGGTGGTGCTCAACAGCAGGACTTCCCCGACGGCACGGCGGCTCGACCAGAACTTCAACGACGCCGTCGCGGTGGAGACCGAGGGCGCGGGCGTCGCCCAGTGCGGCCACCTCCAGGGAGGTCTGCCCACGGTCACCATCCGCGGCATCAGCGACCACGCCGACGGTCACAAGGACAGCGACGACAGGACCGGGTCGCAACGGCTGGCGGCCGGACACGCGGCCCTGTTCGCGCGGGCGCTCGTCGGCTCCCTCGACGACATCGGCGGTTCGCGCGCACGCGGGCCGAAAGCCGAGGCCGCTGCCACGGTGGTGCGCAACACGGTGAACGGCAAGAGCAACAACTCCATGCAGATCGGCATTGTCAACGGTGGCCTGCACTTCGGCCCCACATCTGACGCTGGAGACCGGTGATGAACCAGCACGGCTACATCAACAACACCGTCGAGGGCGACGACAACCACGTGACGCAGGTGGGGGTGGTCAACGGCGGCGCGGTGTTCCACGGCGACTCCACCGTCTACCAGGTCACCCAGGCGGATCCGCCGCAGCGCAAGTTCGAGGTCGCCCGCAACCACCTGGCCGGCAACTCGCCGCGGATCGCGGAAAGCCTGCTGGCGGAATGCGTCCGCGCCGGCTTCGTGAGCACCGAGGTGGCCTACTTCTACGCGCTGGCCACGCTGAGCGAGCGATCCCTCAACCAGCTCGGACCGGACGAGTTCGAGCACGTCCGCACCGCGCTGACGATCGCCGAGCGGTGCCCCCACGACGGCTGGTGGACCGCGATCGGGGTGATCGGGGACCTGCTGCGCTGCGTCACCGAGCAGGAGACCAGCCGGGAGGCCGACCCGCAGACGCTGGCCGTCGTGCTCGACGAGTTCGGCAACCTCGACCGGGGACGGCAGGAGGAGATCACCCGCCACCTCGACATGATCATCGGTGGCGCGATCCAGGACCAGCTCGACCATTTCACCGCGGCGGCGGTCGAGCAGGCCCGGGTGTCCGACGACCGGTCCGGCCGGGCCTGGAAGTTCTTCCAGCCGACGCCCACCGAACCAGTGCTCAGCCAGCCGTACTTCACCGCCCAACCCTCGTCCCGCACCTGGATGCGGTTGGTGGCAGGCACCTTCGGGCTTCTGCTCGCCGCGCTCCTGTCCGGCTCCGTCGCCACCTTCGCCGTCACACTGGTGCTGGCCGCGGCCGGCGCGGCGGTCGCCTGGTTCGGCGGCCGGGCGCTGGCCGCGCAGATCCGCCGTGACCGGCTGGAGTTCGAACTGGGGGCCGGCGGCCGGGTGGGCGACGACGACCCGGGCGATCTCGGCAGCCCGCTGTTCCGGCGTCGGATCTGGGGCGCGATCGTGCGCCGGCGCGGTCGTGAGCAGCCGGTGGCGAAGAAGGAACGCAAGCAGTGGCAGGAGGACCTGGCCCGGCCGGCCGACAGCCTGTTCGGGCGGATGGTGCGGACCTACGGCCGGCCGCCCCTGGCCGACGGCGAGGCCGACAGCCCGGTGCGGCAGCGGGAGTCCGAGGTTGACGCCCGGACCCTGAACTGGTTGGTGTACGCCCAGATGCGGGAGTGGTCGCGGCAGTGGCGGGCCGGCGAGCTGTTCTCGTTCCGGAAGATGACGACTGCTCAGATACGGGACACCGCGATCGCCGTCGGCGCCGGGCTGTTCGGAATTCTGGCGGTGTACTGGGTTTTCCTCTCGCTCAGCGGGGCGGCCGGGCTGGGCCTGCTCGCCGCGGCGAGCGCGGCGGTGGGCACGTGGGGGTGGACCGAGCTGCTGGGCGGCCGGACCGCGCTGTCCGACGAGCGGGCCGACTGCCAGGCCCAGCTCGACTGGGAACTGGCCGAGTTCCGGAAGTGGCAGGACAAGCTGGCCGACCAGCCCGCCGACGCCGAGATGGCCCGGTGGCTCGACTTCGACAAGGCCCACCTCAAGACCGAGGCCATGCGGCACGCCGACCTGACCAACCGCGACATCGTCGGGCACGTGGTGCTGACCGAGGGGCTGCCCCGGGCCCGGCGGGCCCGGGTCATCTACGGTCCGCCCCGGTACTCGGCCTACCGGGTGCTGGTGTTCCTGTTGACCGAGAACGGCGTCTGGGAGTTCCGGGTGGACCTGGACTTCACCGACGGGTCCGTGCGCAACCAGGAGACCTCGTCGTTCCGCTACGAGTCGCTGGTCCGGGTGCGGGTCGCCGAAGTCGGGGTGAAGTTCGCCAACGAGCGGCGCCAGGTCATCGTGATCAAGAACGACGAGCTGCCGGTCGTCACCGACCCGCGACAGCAGGTGGTGCTCAGCCGGGCGCTGTGGCTGTCGTTGACCAACCAGGACGACATCCAGCTCGTGCTCGAGAACTTCGAGGGGCTCCGCGACGAGCAGAGCGAGAAGGAGGCCGAGCTGGCCGAACTCGCGCTCGGCGCGTCCGGGGCGGCCAGCGCGGTGCGGATACTCCAGTCCGTGGCCGGTGAGGGACGGGACTGGATCACCCGGCAGCGGCAGCGTCGCGACCGCCGGCTGCGGGAGTGGGCCCGCGATGGCAACGGCCAGCACGACCTGCTCGGCGCGCCGACGCGAAGGGCGATTTCCCAGCCGACCCGGCAACAGCACCAGGCGCAGCCCGCTCAGTCGCCGCAGGCCCCGCTGTCACGTCCGCAGTCGCCGCAGGTTCAGCCGCCGCATGCTCGGTCGCCGCGTTCGCAGTCGCAGCCTGCTCGGTCGTCGGGCTCACAGTCGCAGCAGGCTCAGTCGGTTCGGCCTGCGCAACCGTCGCAGGCGGAACCGGACCGCCAGCAGCGGGCGACGGTCGGGGCAGCGGCCGGCGACGGGCCGGGGCAGTCCTCCTGGGCCACGGACTATCCGCGAAAGGCCCTGCGCTGACCCTCGTCACAACCCTCGTCACAGCGCTCGTCACAGCACTGGGGCCCCGCCGGAAACCGGCGGGGCCCCAGTGTTCGTGCGATCAGCGGGTGGCTACGGCCTGCTCGGCGGCGGCCAGCCACTCGCGCCACTGGGCGGCCTGGGCCTCGGCCTGCTCGGCGCGGCGCTTGTCGCCGGCCGACCGGGCCTTGGCCGCCTGGGCCTCGAACTGGGTGACGCGCTCGCGGAACTGGGCCACGCGGGCCTCGGCCTCCGGGTCGGTGCGCCGCCACTGGGCGTCGACCGCGCCGCGGACCCTCTCCTCGATGGCGCGCAGCCGGCCCTCCAGCTCACGCACCCGCTCGCGCGGCACCTTGCCGATCTGGTCCCAGCGCTCCTGAAGCTTGTACAGGGCGTTGCGAGCGGCCTCGAGACCGGCCGCGGGGTCGATACCCTCGGCCTCGGCCAGCAGCTCCTCCTTGAGCTTGGCGTTGGTGCCGAACTCGGCGTCCCGCTCGTCGAAGGCGGCCGAGCGGCGCGCGAAGAACTTGTCCTGCGCGGCCCGGAAGGCCTGCCACAGCGCGTCGTCGGACTCCTTGGGCGCGCGGCCGGCGGCCTTCCACTCGACCATCAGGTCCTTGTAGCGGCCCGCGGTCACGCCCCAGTCGTCCGACCCGGCCAGCTCCTCGGCCTCGGCCACCAGCTCCTGCTTGCGGGTCTTGGCCGTCGCGCGCTGCCGGTCCAGGTCCGCGAAGTGCGCGCCCCGCCGCCGGTTGAAGGCGTCGCGGGCCTTGGAGAACCGGCGCCACAGCTGCTCGTCGGTCTTCCGGTCGACGCCGCGGATCGTCTTCCACTCGTCGAGAATGGCCCGCAGCCGGTCGCCCGCGGACTTCCACTGGGTCGACTCGTTGGCCAGGGTCTCGGCCTCCTCGACCAGCGCCTGCTTGCGGGCCGCCATCTCGGCGCGGGCCGCGTCGCGGGCCACCTTCGCCTTGTCCACGGCCTTGCCGGCGCTGGCGATCACGAAGTCCACCCGGGCCCGCAGCGCGGCCAGGTCGCCGACCACGGCGGCGTCGGCCAGGCCGTCGCGCACGTGCTTGGCGCTGGTCAGCGCCTGCTTCGGGTCGCCGGCCCCGGACTTGAGCCGGGCCTCCAGCAGCTCCACCTCGGTGCGCATGTCGTCGAAGCGGCGGGCGAAGTGGGCCAGGCCCTCGGCCGGCTCACCGGCCTGCCACGAGCCGACCTCGCGCTCGCCGTCCTCCGCCTTGACGTACACCTTGCCGGCCTCGTCCACCCGGCCCCACCGGGTCGGGTCGTCCGACGCGACGGGCACCACGGGCGCAGCGGTGCCCACCGTGTCGGCCCCTCCCGAATCGGACTGGCCCGAATCGGACTGGCCCGCCTCGGCCTGCGCCGCCGGGGTCTCCTGCTCCGCAGTCGCCTGCTCGACCCCGTCCACCGGGGCCGTCTCCTGGTCCGTCATCGCCGGCTTCCTCCTCGCCTGCCACCATGAGCCCGCGCCGGGGCGCGAGCGCCCCGCACAGGCGGGGCCCAAACGGCCGGTACTCCGAACGCGTGGTCCGAATACCTTCGCCGGGCATTCAAACAGGTCAGGGCCCGGCTGTGTACTCCGAGTCGGCAGGTAGCGTGCCGTATCGTGATCGTAGGCGTCGCCGTGGTGCCCCATCCGCCCCTGCTGGTACCCGAACTGGTGGCCGGCGCGGTGGCCGAGACGGAGGCGGTCAGACGCGCCTGTCTGGCCGCGGGCAAGCGGCTTTCGGCGCTGAGCCGGGAGTGGCTGGCGATCGCCGGTGATCCTCTTTTTCACGGCTTGACCAGCGCCGATGCGGTCGGCACCTTGCGCGGCTACGGCGTTGACAAGATCGTTTCGCTGGCCGAGCGGCCGGCCTCGGACACGGTCGATCCCGAGTTGCCGCTGCCGGTGCTGGTGGCCGGCTGGCTGCGGGAGCAGGCCGGCGCGGGGCAGGTTGTCGTGCAGACGATCGATCCTGCGGGTTCGGTGAACGACAGCCAACGAGTGGGTGAACGGCTGGCCCGGCAGGATCGCCCGGTCGGGCTGCTCGTGCTGGGGGACGGGTCGAGCCGGCGGCCCGGGCCGTCGGGGAACCCTGATCCGCGATCGGTGCCCTACGACGCCGGCGTCCGCGACGCGTTGGCGACCGCGGACGTGGACGCCCTGCTCGGCCTGGACGTCGAGCTGGGGGCGGAGTTGGACGTGTCCGGCCGGGCCGCGTGGCAGGCGCTGGCCGGGGCGGCCCTCGGGCGGTCGTGGCGGGCCGAATTGTTGTACTCGGAGGCCCCGTTCGGCGTCGGGTATCACGTGGCCTGCTGGGAGCCGGCGTGAACGTGCGTGCCATCGCGGTGGTCGGGCCGACCGCCGCCGGCAAGTCCGATCTGGGCGTGGAGCTGGCCCTGCGGTTCGGCGGCGAGGTGATCAACGCCGACGCCATGCAGCTGTACCGGGGCATGGACATCGGCACCGCCAAGCTGTCGGTCGCCGAGCGGCGGGGCGTGCCGCATCACCAGCTGGACGTGCTCGACGTCACCGAGACCGCGTCGGTCGCCGCCTATCAGCGGCAGACGCGCGAGCTGATGGAGCGGCTCATCGCCGCCGGGGTGACGCCGGTGCTGGTCGGCGGCTCCGGGCTGTACGTGCAGGCCGTGCTTGACGAGCTGGAGTTTCCCGGCACCGATCCGCTGGTGCGGGCCCGGCTGGAGGACGAGCTAGCGGCGCTAGGTTCTGACGCGCTGCACGCCCGCCTAGCAACGCTAGATCCGATAGCGGCGACCGCGATCCTGTCGTCGAACGGGCGACGCGTGGTGCGGGCCCTGGAGGTCATCGAGCTCACCGGCCGGCCGTTCTCCGCCACCATGCCCAAGCGCGGCGAGCCGCGGTACGGGACCGTGCAGATCGGCATCGACCGGGACGTCGCCGAGTTGGACGCCCGCGTCGACCTTCGCGTGCAGCTGATGTTCGAGGCCGGGCTGGTCGACGAGGTCCGCTCCTTGGAGGGGCTCGGCCTGCGGGACGGCCTCACCGCCTCGCGGGCGCTGGGCTACCAGCAGGTGCTCGCCCACCTCGACGGCGAGTACGACCTCGAGGCGGCCGCCGCCGAAACCGCCCGGGCCACCCGCCGCTTCGTCCGGCGGCAGCGGTCCTGGTTCCGGCGTGACCAGCGCATCACCTGGTTCGACGGCGCTCGCCCCGACCTGGCCGAGGCCGTCGGCGCGATACTCTGAACGGGTGGGTATCGAGTTCGTCAAGGGACATGGCACCGAGAACGACTTCGTGCTGCTGCCCGATCCCGACGGCACGCTGGACCTGACCGAGAGTCGCGTCCAGGCGCTGTGCGACCGCCGCCGCGGCCTGGGGGCCGACGGCGTGCTCCGCGTCGTGCCCAACAAGGTCTCCGTCGGCGCCGGCGACGGCTGGTTCATGGACTACCGCAACGCCGACGGCTCCATCGCCGAGATGTGCGGCAACGGCGTCCGGGTCTTCGCCGCCTATCTGGTCGACGCCGGCCTCGCCGCCCCCGGCGAGTTCGTCGTCGGCACCCGTGCCGGCGACCGCCCCGTCGTCGTGCACCCCGACGGCTCCGTCACCGTCCAGATGGGCCCGGCCCGCGTCACCGGCCGCTCCACCGCCACTCTCGGCGGCGTCGCCTTCCCCGGTGTCGCCGTCGACGTCGGCAACCCGCATCTCGTCTGCGTGACCGAGATTCCCGTGGCTTCCCTGGACCTGGCCGTGGCACCCGGCCGTGACCAGTCCTTCTTCCCCAACGGCGTCAACGTCGAGTTCGTCAACCGGGTCGCCCCCGACGCCCTGGCCATGCGCGTGCACGAACGCGGCGTCGGCGAGACCCGCTCGTGCGGCACCGGCACCGTCGCCACCGTCGCCGCCCATCTCCACCTCGCCGGCCACAGCACCGGTCAGGCCACCGTCTCCATTCCCGGTGGGCTCGTCACCGTCACCATCGGCGAGGACGAGAGCACCCTCACCGGCCCCGCCGTGCTCGTCGCCCGCGGCGAACTCAGCGACGCCTGGTGGTCCTCGTACTGAGCTGACAGCGCCCACCAGCATCCGGGAGTCCAGCGAGTTGCCGCGGCGTCGCCGTTTCCGCCTTGAAGCGTGAAAGTGACCGTGAGCAGAGCGAAGGCGGCCAATGCCGGCAACTGGCGGCGGCGCTTTGTGTGCGCGATCTGAGACGCGGCGGAAACACGCTTGTTCATTTCGGTCGCCATCCTCGTTCGGGGAAATAGTTGAGCGTTCGCCCAGGTCAGACGAGTTTGGTAACGGTTAGGTCAAGGGATGCATCCCCGTCGGGCCGGTCGGCGTCTTCAAGGGCACACAGGGCAAGGGGGAATAACGTGACCAACCGGGCCGATTTCTACGACGCTCCGGCGCACGACTATCTGCGTTATTGGGATGGTCGCGACTACGAGAACGAGGCCGAGCAGGCGGCGATCCGCCGGCTGCTGCACGGCCGGCACTTCGGCCACGCCGCCGACGTGGGCGGGGGCTACGGCCGGCTGTGCGTGCTGCTCCAGGAGTTCGCCGACCGGGTGACCCTGGCCGAGCCCAGCAGCCGGCAGCTGGACATCGCCGAGACCTTCCTGGCCGACCACCCCCGCATCGAGCGCCGCCAGATGCAGGCCGACGCGCTGGGATTCGAGGACGGTTCGCTCGACCTGCTCACCATGATCCGGGTGATGCACCACCTGCCCGAGCCCAGCACCGAGTTCGCCGAGATCTCCCGGGTGCTGCGGCCCGGCGGCGCCGCCGTGATCGAGGTCGCCAACCTCGCCCACGCCCGCAACCGCGTGCGCTACCTGCTCAAGGGCCAGCGCATCCCGCACCTGCCCGTCGACATCCGCTCGCCCGAGAACCGCCACGACGAGGAGATCGCCTTCGTCAACCACAACCCCCACACCGTCATCGAGCAGCTGGCCCGCGCCGGCCTGACCACCGAGAGCATCCTGTCGGTGTCCAACCTGCGCAGCGCCACCCTGAAGAAGGTCCTCTCCCACCGCGTGCACGTCGCCGCCGAGGTCGCCTCCCAGCGCGTGCTGGCCAGGACCTTCTTCGGCCCCAGCGTCTTCCTCCTGCTCCGCAAGGGCTGATCCGGCGCTTGTCCGTTCGTTCAAGACAGGTGGGCATGGCCCCGGCATGCTGGGGCCATGAGCGTTGATCTCTCGCGTGCGGCGGCGTTGTTGACGGGGCACGGGCGGGTGTTGGACCGGCGTCGGTTCGAGTTGGGGGTGGGCCGGGTCGGGCCGTGTCGACGCTACGCCGAGCCGGAGGGCTCTGAGCCGGCTTGGGCGGTGATGGTGCGCTCGTAGGCGGCACGGACCGAAGGGTCGACGGAGGTCAGGGCCCGACGGTCGCCGATCATGCGGCGGCCCAGGCGCATCAAGGGTTCCGGCGTGACGGCGTTGATGAGATCCCACGCGGCGAGATAGCCGGGAACGGGGATCTCGGCCCGACGGGACTTGACGCTGCCCAGGACGGCACGGGCGATGGCGGACGGATCGACGGTGGGAAGGCCGCGACCGAGCGGAACGCCGGAGGAGAGGCGGGTTCGCACGGCGGAGGGCAGAACGGCGCTGACGCTGACGCCGGTGTGGGCGTACTCGGCGCGCACGGCGGCGGTGAGGCCGACGGCGGCGAACTTGCTGGCGTTGTAGACGGCCATGCCGGGAATGGGGATCTTGCCGGCCATGGAGGCGATGGTGACGACGTGACCGCGGCGGCGGGCGATCATGTGAGGCAGCACCAGGCGCATGCCGTTGACCAGGCCCCAGAGGTTGACGTCGAGGGTGGTGCGGGAGGTGGCGTCGGGCTCGTCGAGGAAGCCGCCCAGCGGCATCACCCCGGCGTTGTTGACGAGCACGTCGACGCGGCCGAAGCCGTCCAGCACGGCGGAAACGCAGTCGGCGTAGGAACTTCGCGCGGAAACGTCCACCGTGTACGGATGGCCGCCGAGGTCGCGGGCGGCGTCGGCCGCGCCGTCGAGGTCGGCGACGCACACGGTGGCGCCGTGCCGGGCGAACAGCTCGGCGGTGGCCCGCCCGATTCCCCTTGCGCCGCCGGTGATCAGCACGACCGCGCCGTCGAGATCGATCTTCGGGTAGCTCATGCCTTCGCCTCTTCCCTGAGGTGCTCGCCGACGCGGTACTCCGTGGGGTCGAACCGGCCGAGCAGCTCGACCAGCCGCTCGGTGGACCACGGCCACGAGAAACTGTTGCGCCCGTTGGCATCGATGTAGTAGCTACGGCACCCGCCGGCGTTGTACGCGGTGCCGGGCAGCGCGGCCTGCACCCGGGCGTTGAAGGCGTCCTGCACCGGCCGCCGCACCTCCAGGCTGGTCCGCAGGTGCCGCAGCGCGCTCATGATGTACGTCAGCTGGGCCTCGATGAGCACGAACGCGGAGTTGATGATGCCCACGCTCGGGCCGAGAACCAGGAACAGGTTGGGAAAACCGGCGACGGTGGTGCCGAGATACGCCTGGGGGCTGCCCTGCCAGTGGTCGGCCAGGCTGGCCCCGTCGGCGTCGAAAACCCGTTCGGCGATGGGCAGGTCGAGGATGCGGAACCCGGTGCCGAGCACGATCGCGTCCACCTCGGCGGTCGTGCCGTCGGCGGCGACCACGGTGTTGCCGCGCACCTCGGCCACCCCGGTCGCGTGCACCTGGACGTTGGGACGGGTCAGCGCCGGGTAGTAGTCGTTGGAGACCAGCGGGCGCGTGCAGCCCACCGGGTAGTCCGGGGTCACCTTGCGCCGCAAGGAAGAGTCGCTGATGGCCCGCCTGATGTGCGCCTTGGCGACCGCCCGCAGCAACGGCTGCGCGCGTGGCCGGCGGAAGGCGAAGCCGAGGCTCTCCAATGCCCGGTACTCCAGGCCGCGCAGCGCGGCCAACGCCCGATGCCAGCGCAGCAGCCGCCGTTCCACCCGGGGAATGTGGTGATCAGGCTTGGGCAGCACCCATTGCGGCGTGCGTTGGAACAGATGCAGTTGCCGCACAACGGGAGCGATCGCCGGCACGAACTGCACGGCCGACGCGCCGCTGCCGACCACCGCGACTCGCCTGCCGGCCAGGTCGACGTCGTGGTCCCAGCGCGAGGAGTGGAACACCGGCCCGTCAAAGCCTTGCAGGCCGGGGATGTCGGGCAGGTTGGGCGTGTGCCACGGGCCGGCGGCGGCGATGATCGCCCGGGCCGTGAGATCACCGTCGCTTGTGGACAATCGCCACCGCAGAGCCGTTGCGTCCCAACGGGCCGCGTGCACCTCGACGCCGAGCCGCAGGTGCTCGTCCACGCCGAACCGGGTCGCCGTGTCGCCCAGGTAGGCCAGGATCTCCCGCTGCTTGGCGAAAACCCGACTCCACTCCGGGTTCGGCGCGAACGTGTAGGAGTACAGCCGGGACGGCACGTCGCATCCGCAGCCCGGATACGTGTTGTCCCGCCACGTGCCGCCGACGGCGTTTCCCTTCTCCAGCACCACAAAGTCCCGTATGCCCTGGTCGAGCAGCCGCACCGCCGCGCCGATCCCGGACGCCCCGGCGCCGATCACCACGACCTCGTGCTCCGGTGTTGTCATCGCTGTTCTCCCAGTCGCAGGGCGGTCAACCGTCGTCGCGGATCCATGAAGTTCGGGCCCATCCCGGCCAGGTCGGCGGCCGACGGACACAGCACGGTGACCCGCACGCCGGTCGACGCCAGCAGAGCGGTCTCACGGGCCAGGCCTCGGCTCATCGGCTTGCGTAGCAACGACTCCAGACGGCCGCCGAGCCCGCCGACCCGAGCGCCGTCGGTGGACGCCATCGGCGCGATCACCACGACCTCGTCCAGGCCGAGGCCGGCCATCAGGTCGGCGGAGGCGGTGGAGGCGACGCCGCCGTCCAGGTAGCGCCGGCCGTTGATCGTGACCGGCGGATACCAGCCGGGGACCGCCCATGACGCGCGAACCGCGTCCCGCAGCCGCACTTCCGGTGCCCTCAACACCGCCCGCTCGCCGGTGTCGGCGTCGACGGCGATCACCCGCACCGCCGGATTCGGTGTCAGGTCGTCCGCGAGCTCGTCGAGGAAGGTCGGGTCGCTGCGCCCGGCCGGGGCCAAGCCTGCCCACGTCATCAGGCTGCCCCGCCCCCGCGTCGCCAGCCGCAAGGAGGGCCGGCCGTAAGGAATTGCCGGGCGCGCCGCCGGCGGTCGCGTGCAGAACCGACGGACCGACGGGCGGGCGGCGGGGTCGTCGTGATGGGCGGCCAGCAGTTCGTCCACGCCGACGCCCGCGCCGAGCATCGCCGCCAGGCTCGCGCCGCACGAGGTGCCCATGATCACCGAGGCCGTCCGCGGGTCCCAGTCCCAGGCCCGGGCGATCGCCGCCAGCGCGCCGACCTGCCAGGCGCCGCCGACCGTGCCCCCGCAGCCCAGCACCAGTCCCCGCTCCATGGAGCCTCCCGGCCAGTCGAGATAACGACAATATCCAGATAAGCACGATATCCCGATAGCGTCAACCGGCTAGGATCGAGACCGTGCCGCGACTGACCCGGGCCGAGACCCAGACCCGCAACCGTGACCAGGTCCTCGCGGCCGCCCGGGAGCTGTTCCTGCGCGACGGCTACCGCGCCACCTCGCTGGCCGCCGTGGCCGACGCCGCCGGCTTCTCCACCGGGGTCGTGTACTCCAACTTCAGCGGCAAGCCCGAGCTGGCATTGCTTGTGGTGCAAGGAATCCAGGCCGAGCACACCGCCTCGCTGCGGGCCGTGCTCGACCACACGCGCACGCCGGGGGAGCTGGCCCGGGGCCTGCGGGACTGGGCCGAGGACGCGTTCGCCTCCGGCTGGCCCCGGTTCGAGCTGGAGTTCGCCCTCGACACCCGCGCCGATCCCCGCATCGTCGAGGCCTTCGTCGAACGCCAGCGCTACGGCGCCGCCCTGGTCGCCGAGATCATCCGCGAGCGGCTGCCCGCGGACCTGGTCGCCGTGCTGCCCCTGGACTCCATCGCCGACGCCGTGATCGACCTGCTCATCGGCTTCGCCATCCGCCGCCTCATCGACCCCGCTGCGTCACTCGATCGGGTGGAATCCCTGCTCCGCGCCACCCTCGCCTTCGAGGTCTGAGCGAGAGCCGCGTGCGGGTTCCGGCGTGTGCTAGGACGACGGAACCCGCACGGGCCTTCCGCGCAGGCTAAGCGGCCTGCGTGGTCGGGAGGTCGCGCATGGTGCGCAACGGGGAGGCCAGCAGCCAGCCGACGGCGAGGATGCCGCCGACGGCGCCGACCCAGAGGGCGCCGCGCGGGGTGAGCCAGGTCGCGAGGCCGCCGCCGATGAGGCCGCCGATGGGCAGGGTGCCCCAGACCAGGAAGCGGACGGAGGCGTTCATCCGGCCCAGCAGGTGGTCGGGGCAGATGGCCTGGCGGTAGCTGACCTGGGCGACGTTGTAGACGATGGCCCCGAAGCCCCAGCCCAGCCCGGACAGGGCGAACAGGCAGACGGCCCAGCCGGGCTGGGCCAGCGGCATGAGGATGCCGAACGGCGCGGCGGCGAGCTGGGAGAGCCAGATGATCCGGGCCTGGCCGAAGAGGCGGGCCAGCCGGGTGGCGATGAGCCCGCCGAGCGTCGCGCCGACGCCGGCGGCGCTCATCAGCAGGCCGGCGAGGCCGGTGGACACGCCGAGCTGCCGGATGAGGAACAGCAGCATGGCGGCGCCGGAGATGCTGGAGAACAGGTTGGACGTCCCGGTGCAGAAGGTGATGCCGCGCAGCGTCGGCTGGTGCAGCACGAACCGCAGCCCCTCGGCGATCTCGGCCCGCATGCCCCGCCGTTCGCCGCGCACGGGCTCGGGCTCGGCGGTGCGGATCCGCAGCAGGAACAGGGCGGAGGCCAGGAAGCCGAAGGCGGTGGCCAGCACCGAGGTGGCGGCCCCGACGGCCTGGACCAGCAGGCCGGACAGGGCGGGCCCGGAGACCTGGGCGGCGGACTGGCTGACCTGGAGCTTGGCGTTGCCCTCGACGATGTGCTCCCGCCCGACCAGCGACGGCAGGTAGGACTGGTACGCGACGTCGAAGAACACGGTGAGCAGCCCGACCAGCAGGGCGACCACGATCAGCTGCCCGACGGTCAGCACGTGCAGCCACCAGGCGACGGGAATGGTCAGCAGCAGCGCGAACCGGCAGAAGTCGGTCCGCAGCATCAGGGGCCGCCGGCGCAGCCGGTCGACCAGTACCCCGGCCGGCAGTCCGACCAGCAGGAACGCGGCGGTCTCGGCGGCGGTCAGGGCGCCGACCTCGAACGGCGTCGCGGCGAGCTGGGTGACGGCCAGCGCCGGCACGGCGAACTGCCCGATGGACGCGCCGAACTGGCTCAGGGTGTCGCCCGTCCACAGCCGTACGAAGTCGCGGTGGCGCAGCAGGGACATGGCCACAGGGTGGCCCGACTGATTGGAAACTGTCAATCAGTTATTCTGGACGGGTGCCGCCCGCCGTCCAGAAACGCCCCGCGACCAGGGCCGAAGCCGCCGCGCTGGCCTCGGACACGCGCCTGCGCATCATCCGGCTCACGCAGGGCCGTGCGATGACCAACAAGGAGCTGGCGGCGGCGCTGGGCAAGGACCCCGCCACCACGCTCCACCACGTCCGCAAGCTGGTGGACACCGGCTTCCTGGTCGAGCAGCCGCCCCGCCGCGGCACCCGCGGCTCGCGCGAGAAGCCGTACCTGGGCACCCGGCTGTCCTTCGCCCTCACCTTCGACGAGACCGAGGACCGGGCGGCGGTCAGCGAGGCCGCGCTGGGCGCGTTCCTCGGCGAGGTGGCCGACGTCGGGGTGGGCGCCGCCGACCTGACCCGGATCGTCGTCCAGCTGCCCCCTGACCAGACGAAACAGCTGCTCGAACGGCTGCACGCGGTGCTCGTCGAGTACGTCGCGCTGCCCTACGACCCGGCCGGCGAGCGCACCGCGATCTTCCTGGCCAGCTACCACAGCGCCTGACGCGTAACGGAGTGGACAGCACGTGGGAGAATAGATGTCAAGATGACGGATACCTACGCATTCGATCCTGACGACGTGGCCGACGACGAGCTGCTGTCGACAGGCGACCTTGAACTCGCCGACCGCGCGGCGCTGCGCCGCATCGTGGGGCTGTCCACCGAACTCGAGGACATCACCGAAGTCGAGTACCGCCGGCTCCGCCTGGAGCGGGTCGTGCTCGTCGGGGTGTGGACCGAGGGCAGCGCCGCAGACTCCGAGGCCTCGCTGGCCGAACTGGCCCGGCTCGCCGAGACGGCGGGCTCCCAGGTGCTGGAGGGCCTGATCCAGCGGCGTGACCGCCCGGACCCGGCCACCTACGTCGGCTCGGGCAAGGTGCGCGAGGTGCGGGACGTGGTCGTCGCCACCGGCGCCGACACGGTCATCTGCGACGGTGAGCTGTCCTCGGGCCAGCTGCGCAACCTGGAGGAGAAGCTCAAGGTCAAGGTGGTCGACCGGACCGCCCTGATCCTGGACATTTTCGCCCAGCACGCCCAGTCCAAGGAGGGCAAGGCCCAGGTCGAGCTGGCCCAGCTGCAGTACCTGCTGCCGCGGCTGCGCGGCTGGGGCTCGGCCATGTCCCGGCAGGCCGGCGGCCGCGCCGGCGGCGCGACCGGCGGTGTGGGTCTGCGCGGTCCCGGTGAGACCAAGCTGGAGACCGACCGCCGCCGCATCCACAAGCGGATCTCCAAGCTGCGCAAGGAGATCGCCGCGATGGGCGTGGTGCGGGAGACCAAGCGCGGCCGGCGGGTGGCCAACGACGTGCCCAACGTGGCGATCGTCGGCTACACCAACGCCGGCAAGTCCAGCCTGCTCAACGCCATCACGCAGGCCGGTGTGCTGGTGGAGGACGCCCTGTTCGCCACCCTGGACCCGACCACCCGGCGCTCGCAGACCCCGGACGGCCTGTCCTACACGCTGACCGACACCGTCGGCTTCGTCCGGCACCTGCCGCACCAGATCGTCGAGGCGTTCCGCTCCACCCTGGAGGAGGCCGCCGACGCCGACCTGCTGCTGCACGTGGTCGACGGCTCCGACCCGCGGCCGGAGTGGCAGGTCAACGCCGTGCGCGAGGTGCTCGGCGAGATCGGCGGCAAGCTCAACCGGTCCATGCCGGCCGAGCTGGTCGTGGTCAACAAGACCGACGCCGCCGACGAGGTGGCCCTGGCCCGGCTGCGCAACCTGCTGCCGGGGGCGGTCTTCGTGTCGGCCCGCACCGGCGACGGGGTCGACGGCCTGCGGGACGAGATCGCGGGCCGGATCCCGGCCCCGAACATGGTGGTCGAGGTGCTCGTGCCGTACACGCGGGGCGAGCTGGTGGCCCGGGTGCACGCGCAGGGCGAGGTGCTGGCCGAGGACCACACGCCGGAGGGCACCGTGCTCAAGGCCCGGGTCCGCGCCGATCTCGCCGGTGCATTGGAGGCGTATGCCGTGAACGGCTCACCTGCCTGAGTACCAACCGGGTTCCGCGGCGGTTACTGTAGGGGGACGAGGTTCATGCGGTGAGGAGGATCGGCTATGGGCGAGTTCAGCCCCTGGCACCTGGCGATCGTGGCGCTGGTGTTCGTCGTGCTGTTCGGCGCGCGGAAGCTGCCTGACGCGGCTCGCGGCATCGGACAGTCGCTGCGCATCTTCAAGGCCGAGATGAAGGCGGGCATCGACGGCGAGCCGACGCCGGCCGAGACTCCGGCCCAGCCGGCGTCGACGGCCCAGGTGGCCGAGCCGCTCCCGGCGGCGCAGCCCACCGTGGCGACCAACCCCGTGACGAGTCCCGTGCAGCAGCCGACCACGAGCTGACGCGCCGGAACGATATGAAGGGGCCCTTCCTGACGCTCAACGTCAGGAAGGGCCCCTTCATATCGCCGCCCGAACATATCGCCACCCGAAGTGTAGGAAGGGGGCTTTCCTCCACTCAGAGTGGAGGAAAGCCCCCTTCCTACACTTAAGACGGGGGTCAGAGGCGGCGCAGGACCGCGACGACCTTGCCCAGGATCTCGGCCTCGTCACCGAGAATGGGCTGGTAGGCCTCGTTGTGCGGCATCAGCCAGACGTGGTCCTCGCGCCGCTTGAACGTCTTCACGGTGGCCTCGCCGTCGATCATCGCGGCCACCACGTCGCCGTTCTCGGCGGTCGGCTGCTGGCGCACCGCCACCCAGTCGCCGTCGGTGATGGCGGCGTCGACCATCGAGTCGCCGACCACCTTGAGCAGGAACAGCGAGCCCTCGCCGACGATCTCCTTCGGCAGCGGGAACACGTCCTCGAAGGACTGCTCGGCCAGGATCGGCCCACCGGCGGCGATCCGGCCGACCAGCGGCACGTAGACCGGCTGCGCCCCGGTCACCGGCGCGGCCTCGGCCGGCCCGTCGCCGGACAGCATGCCGACCGCGCGCGGCCGGTTGGCGTCGCGGTGCAGGTAACCCTTGCGCTGCAGCATCTTCAGCTGGTGCGACACCGAGGAGGTCGAGGTCAGGCCGACCGCGTCGCCGATCTCGCGGATGCTCGGCGGGTAGCCGCGCCGCTCGACCGACTCCTGGATCACGCGCAGCACCTTGCGCTGACGCGGGGTCAGCCGCGGGTCCTGGGACGGCGAGTCCTCCCCCTCGTCCATCACCTCGACCTCGGCCACGGGACCTCCTACGTCGCCATCGGCGCTCTTGCGTGCCATCACGCTGCCCTCCTCATCGACGCCGACCTCCCTGTCGACGCCCCACCACCCGGTGATCTTCAGGCTCCACGGTAGCCCGCCGGGCCGATTCGATCAAACACCTGTTCGAAGGACACGCCGCGCAAGTCTCGACCCGGCGGCCCCGGTGTGGTACATCTTCGCACGGACGTTCGATAGAACGCCTGTTCGATCATGGGAGGCGAAATGGCGACCCAGGAGCTGCTGATCAGGCCCGGAACCCGCCGCACCCGGGTGCTGCGCACCGGTGCGGGCGACTTCCGCCGCCCTCCCGGCCGCCCCCGCCCGGTCGTCGCCCCCGGTGTCGCCGCCGCCGCCAACTGCGCTCCCCGACGCATGTCCGGCGGCCTTCAGCTGGCTCTGGTCGGCGTGCTGACCTTCGTCACCTGCCTCGGCCTGGCCGCCGTGAACGGCCTGTCCTCCGCCGGCTCGCAGCCGGTGCCCTCGGGTGTGGCCACCGTGCAGGCCCAGGCCGGTGAGACGCTGCCCCAGCTGGCCCACCGGGTCGCCCCGAACAGCCCCGTCGGCGACGTCGTGGACCGTATCGTCGCGCTCAACCACCTGGCCGATCGCGCTCTGCACGCCGGCCAGCCGCTCGTGGTTCCCGCCTAGCACATCACCCGATCGTTGTTTCACCCGAGTGCCCGAGTGACATTCGGCGCATCATCTCTCTCACGACGTGGTCGGACGGCGTGTCGCGGTTTGCTTCCGGGCTCCGCGAGGCATACCTTCTACCCCTACATCTAGTGGGTAGCAGCGTCGTCGTCATCCACAAGTTGTGGGTAACCGCCCCCAACCTGTGGACTACTGCGACCGCTGCAGGTCGGGGAGGGGTTGGCGCCGTGCGATGCCCGTTCTGTCGGCATCCGGACTCCCGGGTGGTGGATTCGCGGGAGGTCGAGGAGGGCCAGGCGATCCGCCGGCGCCGCTCGTGCTCCCAGTGCAGCCGTCGGTTCACCACCGTCGAGGAGGCGGTGCTGGCCGTGGTCAAGCGGTCCGGGGTCACCGAGCCGTTCAGCCGGGACAAGGTCGTCACCGGCGTTCGACGCGCCTGCCAGGGCCGGCCCGTCGACGAGGACGCCCTGCAGCAACTCGCGCAGCGGGTCGAGGAGTCGATCCGCTCCACCGGCTGCGCCGAGATTCCCAGTCACGAGGTCGGGTTGGCCATCCTCGGCCCGCTGCGTGACCTGGACGGGGTCGCCTACCTGCGCTTCGCCAGCGTCTACCGCTCGTTCTCCTCGGTCGAGGACTTCGAGAAGGAGATCGCCGAGCTCAAGCGCGCCGAGTTCGACGCAGACCGGGAGCCTGCGACCTAACCGATGACCAGACGAAGGTTTCGCCGTCCCGCGCGCGGGACGGCCATGTTGACGCGCACCAAAACGGAACGAGAGGGCACGGTCATGACGAAGGCCGTCAGTAAGTCGGGGCTGAACGTGCAGCGGGTCTACACGACCGAGGGCGTCCATCCCTATGACGAGGTGACCTGGGAGCACCGCGACGTCGTCATGACGAACTGGCGCGACGGCTCGGTCAACTTCGAGCAGCGCGGCGTGGAGTTCCCCGACTTCTGGTCGGTCAACGCGACCAACATCGTGACCAGCAAGTACTTCCGTGGCGCGGTCGGCACCGACGTGCGCGAGCGCAGCCTGCGCACGCTGATCGACCGGGTCGTGCACAAGTATGTGAAGGCCGGCGTCGAGCACGACTACTTCGCCGACGACAAGGCCGCCGAGATCTTCGAGCACGAGCTGACCTGGATGCTTCTGCACCAGGTGTTCAGCTTCAACTCGCCGGTGTGGTTCAACGTCGGCACCGCCTCGCCGCAGCAGGTCAGCGCCTGCTTCATCCTGGCCGTGGACGACACCATGGAGTCGATCCTCAACTGGTACCGGGAAGAGGGCCTGATCTTCAAGGGCGGCTCGGGCGCCGGCCTGAACCTGTCCCGTATCCGCTCGTCCAAGGAGCTGCTGTCCTCCGGCGGCACCGCGTCCGGCCCGGTCTCCTTCATGCGCGGGGCCGACGCCTCGGCCGGCACCATCAAGTCCGGCGGCGCCACCCGGCGCGCGGCCAAGATGGTCGTGCTCGACGTGGACCACCCGGACGTCGAGGAGTTCATCGAGACCAAGATGCGCGAGGAGGACAAGGTCCGCGCGCTGCGGGACGCCGGGTTCGACATGGACCTGGGCGGCAAGGACATCGTGTCCGTGCAGTACCAGAACGCCAACAACTCGGTGCGCGTGTCCGACGAGTTCATGCACGCCGTCGAGGCCGGCGGCCAGTTCGGGCTGCGGGCCCGGCAGACCGGCGAGGTCATCGAGCACGTCGACGCGAAGTCGTTGTGGGGCAAGCTCTCCCAGGCCGCGTGGGCCTGCGCCGACCCGGGCATCCAGTACGACGGCACCATCAACGACTGGCACACCTGCCCCGAGTCGGGCCGGATCACCGCGTCCAACCCGTGCAGCGAGTACATGCACCTGGACAACTCCAGCTGCAACCTGGCGTCGCTGAACCTGATGAAGTTCCTGCGCGAGGACGGCACCTTCGACGCGCCGCGCTTCGCCAAGGCCGTCGAGCTGGTCATCACCGCGATGGACATCTCCATCTGCTTCGCGGACTTCCCGACCGAGCCGATCGCCGACACCACGCGCAAGTTCCGCCAGCTGGGCATCGGCTACGCCAACCTGGGCGCGCTGCTGATGGCCACCGGCCACGCCTACGACTCCGAAGGCGGCCGGGCGCTGGCCGCGGCCATCACCTCGCTGATGACCGGCACCGCCTACCGGCGCTCCGCCGAGCTGGCCGGCGTCGTCGGCGCGTACGAGGGCTACAAGCAGAACGCCGAGGCCCACCAGCGGGTCATGCGCAAGCACGCCGCCGCCAACGACCTCATCCGCACGTACCACTCGAACGACGCCGCCGTCCAGAAGCTGGCCACCGGCGAGTGGCAGAAGGGCCTCGAGGTCGGCGCCCGCAACGGCTGGCGCAACGCGCAGGCCAGCGTGCTCGCGCCCACCGGCACCATCGGCCTGATGATGGACTGCGACACCACCGGCATCGAGCCCGACCTGGCCCTGGTCAAGTTCAAGAAGCTGGTCGGCGGCGGCTCCATGCAGATCGTCAACCAGACCGTGCCGCGCGCGCTGAAGGCCCTGGGCTACCAGCAGGAGCAGATCGAGGCCATCGTCGAGTTCATCGGCGAGCACGGCCACGTCATCGACGCCCCCGGCCTGCGGCCCGAGCACTACGAGGTGTTCGACTGCGCCATGGGCGAGCGCTCCATCGCGCCCATGGGCCACGTCCGGATGATGGCCGCCGTGCAGCCGTTCATCTCCGGCGCCATCTCCAAGACCGTCAACATGCCGGAGTCGGCGACCGTCGAGGACGTGCAGGAGATCTACTTCCAGGGCTGGAAGCTGGGTCTGAAGGCGCTGGCCATCTACCGCGACAACTGCAAGGTCGGCCAGCCGCTGTCCGCCGGCAAGGGCAACTCGTCCTCCTCGGAGGCCAAGGCCGCCGAGACCGTCATCGAGTACCGCCCGGTCCGCAAGCGCCTGCCCAAGAAGCGCCCGTCGCAGACCGTTTCGTTCACCGTCGGCGGGGCCGAGGGCTACCTGCACGCCGGCTCCTACCCCGACGACGGCCTGGGCGAGATCTTCATCAAGCTCGGCAAGCAGGGCTCCACCCTCGCCGGTGTCATGGACGCCTTCTCCATGTCCATCTCGGTGGGTCTGCAATACGGCATCCCGCTGGAGTTCTACGTCTCCAAGTTCCAGAACCAGCGCTTCGAGCCCAACGGCATGACCGACGACCCCGACGTGCGCATCGCCACCAGCGTCGTCGACTACCTGTTCCGGCGCCTGGCCCTGGACTACCTGCCCTACGACAAGCGGGCCGAGCTCGGCATCTTCACCGCCGACGAGCGCACCGCCCAGGTCAGCTCCGACTACGGCCAGGTCGACCTGGAGGCCCTCCAGGTCGGCGTCGAGGCCCCCGCCGCCGACAAGGCCGTGGAGAAGGCCAAGCCCGCCGCCCAGGCCCACAGCTCCACCGAGCTCATCGAGCTCACCCTCGGCAAGGCCGCCGACGCCCCGCTCTGCATGACCTGCGGCACCAAGATGCGTCCCGCCGGCTCCTGCTACGTCTGCGAAGGCTGCGGCAGCACCTCCGGCTGCAGCTGATGTGAGCGCTGTTCCGAGCTGAGATTCCTGTTCAGGCGGGGTGTCGACGTGTGATCGACACCCCGCTTGGCGGCTCTCCGGCAAGGACCGACCGGGCTGTCCGGCCCACTGCTCGCGATAGGCGCCTGACGTGTGCGATAATCGCACGATGGTGGAGGACGTGGAGTGGTCTGACATCGGCGAGCGCGTGCGGGAGAGTCGCCTGGCCGCGGGCTTGTCCCAGGACGACCTTGCTCGCGCGGTACGTCTGGAGCGCACCAAGATCGCGAAGATCGAAGCAGGCGATCGACGAGTGGACGCGCTCGAACTGGCCCGTCTGTCGTCCGCCTTGGGCCTGCCGATGAGTCACTTCCTGCATCGACGGCCACAGGTGCTGTCCAGGCGCGCGCAGCTCGTGGATGACACCGACACGGGAGCTGCCCGCCAGGCGTATCAGATCGAAGCCAAGCTGTTGGCCTGGCTGCGCGATGTGCGCCAGTTGATCGAGTCTGGCCAGTTGCGACCGGAGCCCATGCTGACGTACACGGGCACGGTGCGAGACACGGACGCCGCACGGGAAGTCGCGCTCTGGACTCGTCAGCGTCTCGATCTTCAGCTCGAACCCGTTGAAACCTTGATGTCGGCCTGCGAGCGCGCCGGCCAGTTGGTGCTCGTGACGGACCTCCCCGGCGAGGGAGCCTCACTGATCGACGGCGACGTCGCGGTCGCGGTGGTCAGCCAGCAGCCAGATCCAGGCAGGCGGCGGACGACCGCCGCGCACGAGCTCGGCCACATGGTTCTGGGCGACGAGTACTCCAGCGACCTCGCCGTGGGCATGTCTCGCGCCGACCGTGAGAGTGTGGTGGACGCGTTCGCCGCGGAGTTCCTTCTGCCGACCGATGTTGTCGCGAAGGAGACCTCCGCCGGTGACCTGCGGGACGCTCTGACCAGACTTGCGGCGACCTATCGAACCTCGTGGTCACTCGCCGTGCGCCAGGCCTGTCGTGCGGGAGTCATCGAACCAGGTCTCGTCGGCAAGTGGTCCTCGGTCGCGCCGACCCGCGCCGAATTGCGTGAAGCAGTGGGATGGGCGCCGCAGGCCGACCTGGCAGCGGTGCGGGTTCCACCGAGTTACGCCCATGCCGTGATGCAGGCGTGGCGGGACGATTTCATCACGTCCGATCGTGCCGTCGAACTGATGCACGGCCAGATCACGATCGACGACCTGCCGGCCAAGGCGGACCTGGGATTCGAGCCGTGAGTGCCTCGGACGCGCCGCGTTCCGTGCTGGTCCTGGATGCCATGTGTCTGAACCACTTCGCTCGGATCGACCGGCTCGACGTGCTGCGCGACCTGTTGGTCGGCGACGAGTGCTGCACGACCTACGTGGTGCTGGACGAGATTCGTGCGGGAGTGGCAACTCATCCCGATCTTCAGGCCGCGCTCGAACTGGAGTGGATCAGTCCCGTCCGGCTTGAGTCCATCACGGAACTGGAGTGCTTCGTCGCGTGGGCGGACAGGATCGGTGCGGGCGAACACAATGTGGGGGAAGCCAGTGTGTTCGCCGTGGCGGAGCTGCGCCGGGCGACCGCGATCACTGACGATCGAACCGCCACCCGCGTAGCGCGCACATTCGGGGTCGAGGTGCACGGCACGGTCTGGCTGCTCGCCAGGGCTTGCCGAGACGGGAAACTGACGGTGACGGCGGCCGGCAACCTGGTCGACATGCTCAGTGCGACCGGCATGCGCTTGCCGTGCACCGGGCCGGAATTCCCGTCCTGGGCATGTCAGCACGGGTTGCTCTGAGTCGGTGGTCCCGTGATCACGACGGTGTGAGAATCGGTCGGTGAGGGCGACGGGGAGTCTGTTCGGGTTGGCGTACGGGGACGCGATGGGGGCGCCGACGGAGTTCTTGTCGGTGGGGGAGATCGTGCGGCGGTACGGGGAGGGCGGACCGAGGGAGCTGGTGGGGGAGCCGGCGTTGGTCACGGACGACACGCAGATGACGCTGGCGGTGGCGCGGGCGATGCCGGTGCGGGGGCGGCTGGAGCCGGGGGCGTTGGAGCGGGCGTTGCGGCGGGAGTTCGTGGAGTGGGTGGACAGCCCGGAGAACAACCGAGCGCCGGGGATGACGTGTCTGCGGGCATGTGAGCTGTTGGCGGCGGGGGTGCCGTGGCGGAGGGCGACGGGGGAGACCTCGAAGGGGTGCGGCGCGAACATGAGGGTGGCGCCGATGGGGCTGATGCCGGGGCTGGGCGAGGTGGAGCGGGTGGCGGCGGCGCAGTTCCAGGCGGCGCTGACGCACGGGCATCCGACGGCGTTGGCGGCGAGCGAGCTGACGGCGCTGGCGATTCACTGGCTGCGTAACGGAATGCGGCCGGCGGAGCTGCCGGACGCGTTGATCGACCGGTGCCGGGAGCAGCGGACGGTCTATCACGAGGACTGGCTGGCCGACCTGTGGATGCGGCCGGGGGTGGACAGCCCGGCGGAGTTCATCGCCCGGGGCTGGGATGAGTGCCTGGTGGCGCTGGGCGCACTCAAGGCCGCCCTCGTGTCACCCGACCGCGAGGCCGATCCGTGTCTGCGGACCGGCGAGGGCTGGATCGCCGAGGAGGCCCTGGCCACTGCCGTGCACTGCTTCCTGCTGTTCCCGGAGGACCCGATCGGGATGCTCGCCCGTGCCGCGACCACGGTCGGCGACTCGGACTCCATCGCCTGTCTGGCCGGCGCTTTCGGTGGTGCGGCGCACGGCTTCGACTGGTGGCCGGCCGAGTGGTCGCGGCGCATCGAGCACGGTCGGGAGCTGGCCGAGTTCGGACGGCATTGGGACTGAAGGCAGGTCACTCGGTGGCGGCCAGGTGGGTGGCTAGGTCGTCGAGGAAGCGGGTGAGCAGGCGGCTGAGGGTCTGGCGGTCGGTGTCGGGCCAGTCGGCGAGGGCCTCGGTGAGCCAGGCGAAGACGGTGTCGATGTAGCGGCGGGCGGTGTCGGCGCCGGCGGGGGTGAGCTCGATGAGCTGGGCGCGGCGGTCGTCGGGGTCGGGGACGCGGCGGGCCAGGTCGAGGCGTTCGAGGTCGTGCAGGACGCGGGTGACGTGGGGGCCGACGACCTGCATGCGTTTGGCGATCTCGCCGACGCGCAGGGGGTGGCCGGCGTTCTCGACGGTGACCAGGACGGTCACGGCCGGCCGGTCGAGGGTGATGCCGGCCCGCTCCATGACGCGTTCCACCAGGTGGCTGCGGCTGGCCAGGGCTCCGAGCTGGGCCAGGCGGGGCAGCAGGGCGGCCAGGTCGAGCGGGCCGTCGGCAGTGTTGTCCATCACACCCTCGTTAGATACCTAAGTTAGGTATATAGTTGCGGCAGGGCACGCCGGCGACGAGGGGTCGCCGCCGCGTTCGGAAAGCATACCTAACTTACCTATCTAGGAGTGACGATGAGGGGCAAGATCCTGATCTCCGGGGCCAGTGTCGCCGGCCCGGTGCTGGCCTACTGGCTGCACCGCTACGGCTTCGAGGTCACGGTGGTGGAGAAGGCCGCGACGGTGCGCAGTGGCGGCTACCCGATCGACATCCGCGGCACGGCGCTGGGCGTGGTCGAGCGCATGGGCATCCTGCCCGAGCTCCGGGCGGCCAACGTGGACACCCGCACGCTCACCTTCCTCAACGCCGACGGCAGCCGGGTCGCGACCGTCCGGAACGAGGTCATCGCCGGCGGCGTGGTCGGCCGTGACCTGGAGATTCGCCGCGGCGACCTCACCTCGGCCCTGTACAACACCGTCCGCGACGACGTCGAGTTCGTCTTCAACGACTCCATCGCGACTCTTGACCAGCACGAGGATCGGGTCGACGTCACGTTCCACAGTGGCGCCCGCCGCACCTTCGACCTCGTCATCGGCGCCGACGGCCTGCACTCCGGGGTCCGCAACCTCGTGTTCGGTCCAGAGGAGCAGTTCCACCGCTACCTCGGCTACTGCTTCGCCGGCTTCACCGTGCCCAACGACCTCGGCCTCTCCCACGAGGGGGTCATCTGGAACACGCCGGGCCGGGCCGGCATCCTCTACGCCGTCCGGGACGAGGACCAGCTGCACGGGTTCCTGAGCTTCGCCCGCCCGGAGCCGCCGTTCGAGGCCTTCCGCGACCCGGCCGCGCAGCGCGAGCTGGTCGCCTCGATGTTTCCCGAGCAGCAGTGGGAGATTCCGCGCCTGGTCGCCGAAATGCGCACCGCCGACGACCTGTTCTTCGACATCGTCAGCCAGATCCACCTGCCGCGCTGGTCGAGCGGCCGGGTCGCCCTCACCGGCGACGCCGCCCACGCCCCGTCGTTCCTGTCCGGACAGGGCACGAGCATCGCCCTCGTCGGCGCGTACATGCTGGCCGGCGCGCTGGCCACCAATCCCGACCACACCAGCGCGTTCGCCGCCTACGAGCGCGACACCCGGGAGTTCGCGGAGCTGAACCAGGCGCTGGCCACCGAGGGAAGCGCCGGCCTTCTGCCGGCCACCGCTGAGATCCTGGCCGCGCGCAACGAGGCGCTGCGCGCGGCCACCACAATGCCGACCGAGGCGGACAAGCCCGCCTACTCGGCGCTGGTGCTCCCCGACTTCGAGCCCGTTCTCAGCCGATAATCGGTTGTCGCCGGATGTGAGAATCGGCCCATGGGGCGCAGAGTCACGCTGGCGTTGGTGAAACCGAACGGGGAACCGCTGGGCACGACGCGTCCCTACGACGTGGAACCGCAGTGGTGGCAGGAAGTCCAGCCGGTGGTCGAGGGGGCGCGCGACGAACTCGGCATCGACGTGGTGGTGCTGCGGCTGGTGGCGTCGGAGAATCCGTTGCCGCACGGTGGGGGAATCACGTATCTGGCCGAATATGACGGCCCGGCCCTGGATCTGGGGCCGTTCGACCCGGACTGGATCAAGCCGCATCCGCTGCGGATGACGTGGGCGCAACCCGGTGGCCCGGCGGCGTCACTGCGGTGGGCCGGGGCGGAAACCGGTGTGCAGCAACGGACCTGGCACCTGTCCTCGGTGTGGCGGTTGGACGGGGCCTGGCTGAAGGAAGCTCCACCATTCTTGAAGCATGAGGCGATCGTGTTGGAATGGCTGGGAAAGCACGTGCCGGATCTGGTGCCACGAGTGCTCAAGGCGGACGGGTCGAGGCTGCTCATGGCCCATGTGCCGGGCATCGACCAGTACGATGCCGAGCCGGCGGAAGTGGTCGAGATGGCGGTCGACCTGGTCGAGATCCAGGCGCTGGCCGCCGGCCACGTCGACGAGCTGATAGCGCTGGGCGTGCCAGACTGGCGCGAAAATCCGTTCATCGAAAGGGTTTCCGCGACCATCGACGCGTACGCGGAGCAGCTGGCGGCCGATGAGCGGCAGCGGCTGGCGAAGCTGGTGGACGGCCTGCCGCAGCGGTTCGAACAGTTGGCCGACTGCGGCATCCCGGACAGCCTGGTGCACGGGGACTTCCACCCGGGCAATGTGCGATCCGACGGCACGCGCCGGGTGATCCTCGACTGGCCGGACAGCGTGATCGGGCACCCGGTGCTGGACCTGCGCGGCCCTGAGCTGGACGAGCGCTGGAGTGCCTTGTGGCGCAAGGAGATTCCCGGCTGCGAGCCGGAGCGGGCGCTCGCGGTCAAGCGCCCGCTCGTCGCGCTGCGAGGTGCGGCGGTCTACCACGACTTCCTGGTCGGCATCGAACCGACGGAGCGGCCGTTCCACGTGGCGGACCCGCTGAACCACCTGCGGTCGGCGATCAGCTGATCACGCGGCGACCGGACCGTTGGCCGGCGGCACGGTCTCGGCGGCCGACGGCGGCCCGGGCGGGGCGCCGTCGCCGAACGGGCGGCCGCCCAGGGCTTCCCGGCCGTGCGGCGTGAGCCAGTTGCGCAGGTCAGGGCCGGCCGGCACCACGCCGGTGGGATTGATCATGCGGTGCACCTCGTAGTAGTGCCGCTTGATCTGCACGAAGTCGGTGGTGTCGCCGAAACCCGGCGTCTGGAACAGGTCCCGCGCGTACGCCCACAGCACCGGCATCTCCGACAGCTTGCTCCGGTTGCACTTGAAGTGGTTGTGGTACACGGAATCGAACCGGGCCAGCGTGGTGAACAGCCGCACGTCGGCCTCGGTGACGGTGTCGCCGACCAGGTAGCGCTGCCCGGCCAGCCGGTCGCTGAGCCAGTCCAGCCGGTCGAACAGCCGCCGGTAGGCCTTCTCGTACGCGTCCTGGTCGCTGGCGAAACCGGCCCGGTAGACGCCGTTGTTGACGTCCCGGTACACGAGGTCGTTGACCTCGTCGATCTCCTCCCGCAGGGCCTCGGGGTACAGCTGCGGGGCGCCCTCGCGGTGATACGCCGTCCACTCCAGGGACAGGTCGATGGTCATCTGCGCGAAGTCGTTGGTGACGACCTCGCCGGTGGCGATCTCCACGATGGCCGGCACGGTGATGCCCCGCTCGTAGCCGGGGAACCGCTTGAAGTAGGCCTCCTGGAGCCGTTCGATGCCCAGCACCGGGTCCCGGCCGTCCGGGTCGAGGTCGAACGTCCAGCTGCGCTCGTCGTGGGTCGGCCCGCAGATGCCCATGGACAGCACGTCCTCCAGGCCAAGCAGCCGCCGCACGATGATCATCCGGTTGGCCCACGGGCAGGCCCGCGCGACCACGAGTCGGTAGCGGCCGGGTTCGACCGGGTAGCCGTCCCGGCCGTCGGCGGTGATCCGGGTGGTGATGTACCGCGAATCGCGGCTGTACTCCGACATGACGCCATTATGGCTGTCCGGAATCCCGTCCGCCGGCCTCGGAATCCCGGACAGCCACAGGTCAGAACCCGGAGGCCGGACGCGCGGTGTAGTGCTCCTCCAGCCGCTGCACCTCGTCGGCGGTGAGCTTGAGGTCGACGGCGGCGACCGCGTCGGTGAGGTGATGCGGCTTGGTCGTGCCGACGATCGGCGCGGTGACCGACGGCTTGCCCATCATCCACGCCAGCGCCACCTGCGCCCGCGGCACGCCGCGATCGGTGGCGATGGCCGCGACCGCGTCGATGATCGCCCGGTCGGCCTCGGCGGTCTGGTCGTAGAGGATCTTGCTGAAGCCGTCGCTGCCGCTGCGCGTGGTCTGCTCCTCGGGGTCGCGGGTCAGGCGGCCGCGGGCCAGCGGGCTCCACGGGATCACGCCGACGCCCTGGTCCTGGCAGTACGGCAGCATTTCCCGCTCCTCCTCGCGTTGGAGCAGGTTGTACTGGTTCTGCATGGACACGAAGCGGGTCCAGCCGTGCCGGTCGGCGGCGTGTTGCATCTGGGCGAACTGCCAGGTCCACATCGAGGAGGCGCCGATGTAGCGGGCCTTGCCGGCCTTGACCACGTCGTGCAGGGCCTCCATGGTCTCTTCGATGGGCACGTCGTTGTCGTAGCGGTGGATCTGGTAGAGGTCGATGTAGTCGGTGCCCAGCCGGCGCAGGCTCTCGTCGACCTGGGTCATGATCGCGGCGCGGGACAGGCCGACGCCCTTGGGGCCGGGGCCCATCAGGCCGCGGACCTTGGTGGCGATGACCACTTCGTCGCGTTTGGCGAACTCGCGCAGCAGCGCGCCGGTGATCTCCTCGCTGGCGCCCAGGCTGTAGACGTTGGCGGTGTCGAAGGTGGTGATGCCGGATTCGATGGCCTGCTTGAAGTACGGCCGGGACTCGTCGATGCCGAAGGACCACTGGTGGGTGCCGCGGGCGGGGTCGCCGAAGCTCATGCAGCCGAGCACGACCTTGGAGACCGACAGCCCGCTCCGGCCGAGGCGGAGGTAATCCATGCCGGCGACGCTACTCCCCTGGAGTAGCACGAGCTCGCCGATCCGGGGCATGCTGTGCCGTGCTGTTGCGTCAGTTGGAATATCTGGTCGCGCTGGCCCGGGAGCGGCACTTCGCCCGGGCCGCGGCGGCGTGCCATGTGTCGCAGCCGTCGCTGTCGGCGGCGATCCGCAAGCTGGAGCACGAGCTGGACGTGCCCATCGTGCAGCGGGGCCGGCGCTACGAGGGCCTGACCCCGGAGGGGGAGCGGGTGCTGCTGTGGGCCAACCGGATCCTGGCCGAGTGCGACGCGCTGCGCCAGGACCTGTCGACCATGCGCGGCAGCCTGTCGGGGGTGCTGCGGGTCGGCGCGATCCCGACCGCGCTGACGGTGGCGCCGCTGCTGACCACGCCGTTCTGCCAACGGCACCCGCACGCCCGGATCACGCTGGAGTCGTTGCCGTCCACGGAGATCACCCGCCGGCTGGCGGAGTTCGAACTGGACATCGCGATGACCTATGTGGACGGTGACGAGCCCGGGCGACTGGTGATTCCCCTTTACCAGGAACGGTATCTGCTGCTGACGCCGAACGACGGCAAGTTCGCCGACCGGGACAGCCTGCGCTGGGCCGAGGCGGCGACGGTGCCGTTGTGCCTGCTGTCGCGGCAGATGCGCAACCGGCGGATCCTGGACGAGACGTTCGCCTCGGTCGGCGCGACCGTGGTGCCGGCGATCGAGACCGACACCGTGTCGGCGCTGTACGCGCATGTGGCCTCGCGCCAGTGGTCGAGCGTGATCTCGCACGCGTGGCTGCACATGTTCGGTGTGCCGCAAGGGATGCGCGTCGTCCGGCTGGACGATCCGCCGCGCTCGCCCCGGATCGGCCTGGTGGTGGCCGGCCACGACCCGGAGTCGATGCTGGCCCGGGCGCTGGTCGACATCGCCCGTGACGTGGACGTGCGCGGCGTGCTGGACGGGGTGCTGGCTCGCCATCTGTGATGAGCACAGCCTGCGATAGAAGCGGGCTATCCCGGGATAGGAAACAACGTTTTGACGGCGCCCGGCCGACGCGCGCATGGTCTTGAGGAACCCACTCGCGACGTGAGAATTCGGGGTCTGCCATGGCAAAGGTGCTGTGCGTGCTGTACGACGACCCGACCACCGGGTACCCGACCTCCTATGCCAGGGACGACCTGCCGCACCTGGACGGCTATCCCGGCGGCCAGACCCTGCCGACGCCGCGTGGCGTCGACTTCACGCCCGGGCGCCTGCTCGGCAGCGTTACCGGCGAGCTCGGGCTGCGGGCCTACCTGGAGAGCCAGGGGCACACGCTGGTCGTCACCTCGGACAAGGACGGGGAGGACTCGGCATTCGACCGCGAGCTGGCCGACGCCGACATCGTGATCTCCCAACCGTTCTGGCCGGCCTACCTGACCGCCGAGCGTTTCGCCCGGGCCCCCGAGCTCAAGCTCGCGGTCACCGCCGGCATCGGATCCGACCACGTCGACCTGGACGCCGCCATCGAGCACGGCGTCACCGTCGCCGAGGTCACCTACTGCAACAGCATCAGCGTCGCCGAGCACGTGGTGATGATGATCCTGTCGTTGGTGCGCAACTACTTGCCGTCGCACCAGGTGGTGCTGGACGGCGGCTGGAACATCGCCGACTGCGTGGCCCGGGCCTACGACGTCGAGGGCATGCACGTGGGCACCGTCGCCGCCGGGCGCATCGGCGCCGCGGTGCTGCGCCGGCTCAAGCCGTTCGACGTGCACCTGCACTACACCGACCGGCACCGGCTGCCGCGGGAGGTGGAGGAGGAGCTCGGGCTCACGTTCCACGCCAGCGCCGCCGACATGGTCCCGTTCTGCGACGTCGTGACGATCAACGCCCCGCTGCACCCCGAGACCGAGGGCCTGTTCGGCGACAAGCTCATCGGCAGCATGAAGCGTGGGGCCTACCTGATCAACACCGCCCGTGGCAAGATCGCCGACCGGGACGCCGTGGTGCGGGCCCTGGAGTCCGGGCAGCTGGCCGGCTACGCCGGCGACGTCTGGTTCCCGCAGCCAGCGCCGGCCGACCACCCGTGGCGCGCCATGCCCCACCACGGCATGACCCCGCACATCTCCGGCTCCACCCTGTCCGCCCAGGCCCGCTACGCCGCCGGCGCCCGCGAGATCCTGGAGAACTGGTTCGCCGGTGAGGCCATCCGCGACGAATACCTGATCGTCGACGGCGGCAAGCTCGCCGGCACCGGCGCCCACTCGTACTCGACGAACAAGTAGGCGTCACCCGGCTGACAGCAGCACGGCGGACACCGCGAGGACTACGGCCGCGGTGCCGCCGTGCATGGCCAGGGCCAGCACCTTCGAACCGCCGTGGCGAAGCACGATGATGGCGTCACCGACGGGAACCAGGGCGGAGACCAGCAGGTACCAGCCCAAGGCGTGCGGGCCGGCTGTGGCCAGCACGACCAGGACGGCAACCCCCATGGCCAGGTCCCTGGCGCCCTTGACGTTCAGCCACGCCGCAAGGGCGCCCGCCGGCCATTCGGGCAGGCCGAAGCCCCTGGCGTTGGCGGCCGGTCCGAACAGGTAGAGGGCGCCCATGGCGATCACCGCCACGCCGAGCACCGCCGCCAGGATCACTGTCGCTGTGTACATCTGCTGCCACCTCTCGGGAATCTAGCGCTGCTAGCTTTCGTGTCGACGCTAGCAGGGCCGTGCTCGAAAAGCTAGCGGTGCTAGAATTCCGAGCGTGACCGTGCAGCAGCGGCGCGAGCGGGACCGCGCGAAGCGACAGGAACTGATCGTCCGGACGGCCCGGGAGCTGGCCGAGGCCGAGGGCTGGGACGCGGTGACCACGCGACGGTTGTCGGAGCGGATCGAGTACAGCCAGCCGGTGCTGTACAGCCACTTCGCCAACAAGGACGCCATCGTGGCCGCCGTGGCCGAGCAGGGCTTCGTGGAGCTGGCCGAGGCCTTGGCCGTCGCCCGGCGCAAGGAGGTCGAGCGGTACGGCCTGCTCCGCGCCGTCGCCGACGCCTACCTGGGCTTCGCCGAGGCCAACCCCGCCCTCTACGACGCCATGTTCACCCTCGACAGCGGCCTGCGCTTCGCGCAACCAGACTCGCCCGCCCCGCTGCGCGAGGGGTTCGGCCAGCTCGTCGCCACCTTCGAGGCCCTGGTCGAGGACCCCGCCGAGATCGGCGCCTTCACCGAGGTCGCCTGGGCCGCGCTGCACGGCCTGGCCACCCTCACCCGCGCCGGCCGCCTCTCCGACGGCAACCACGCCGCCCGGGTCGACCTGTTTGTCCGGCTGCTCCAGTCCGAAACCGCGCCCTGACACCGCATGCGGCCGCAGCCCGCGGGATGTCGGGGGTGGTCGTGGTGCTGCTGATGGATCGGGCAGGGCCGCTGTCGGTAGGGACGGCGCCAGCGGGATCCTGGTGGATGGGGCGGTGCTGGTGAACGAGTCCGGCTGGGTGAGGAGTGGGGTATGAGGGCCAGGATCGCGGTCACCGGTGGGACCGGGCGGCTGGGGCAGGTGGTGGTGGAGCGGCTGGCGGAGCGGGGCTGTGAGGTGCAGTCGATCAGCCGGCGCAACACCACCGTGTCGGTGGATCTGCGGAAGGGCACGAACATCGACCAGGCCGTCGCTGGGGCGAGGGCGATCGTGCACTGCGCGACGACGAACGGGCGCGGGGATGTCGAGGCGACGCGGAACCTGATCGAGGCGGCGAAGCGCGCCGGTGGCCCGCACCTGGTGTACATCTCGATCGTGGGCATCGAGCGGGTGCCGATGCCGTACTACAAGGCGAAGCTGCGGGCCGAGCGGGAGATCGCCGAGTCGGGCCTGCCGTGGACGATCCTGCGCACGACCCAGTTCCACGAGCTGGTGGCGCAGATCCTGGGCCTGGCGGCCCGGCTGCCGGTGATGCCGCTGCCCAGCGAGTTCCGGTTCCAGCCGATCGACACCGGGGACGTGGCCGACCGGCTGGCGGGGCTGGCGCTGGGGTCGCCGGCGGGCCGGGTGGCCGACATGGGCGGGCCGCAGGTGCTGGACGTCCGCCAGCTGGCCAGCACGTATCTGATGCTGACGGGCAAGCGGCGGCCGCTGCTGTCGGTGCCGGTCCCGGGGGCGATCGCCCGCGGCTACCGGGAGGGCCACCACCTGGCCCCGGACCACGCGGTCGGCACGCGCACCTTCGAGGAGTTCCTGGCCGGATAAAAAGCAGGTGCCGGGAGCGGTTGTGGCTGGTACCGTCGTCGGCATGATCCTCTGAGCGCGCCTTCGTGCGACTTCATCCCCAGGTACGTGACGAACCCTCAGGAGGACAGCCATGCCCGAGCAGAATGCCGACCAGAACCCGGCCGACCAGGCCGCCGAAGCGGGTCTCACCGAGGCCGCCGGCGACGAGGCCGCCGTCCGCCCCAACCGCGCCGAGCGCCGGAACAAGGGCAAGGGCGTCGCCAAGACCAACGGAGTGGCGTACAACCCGCACATCAAGACGGCGAGCACCGGCCACCAGCGCCAGTACTCCAACCGTCGCAGCGGGGGATGACGCGGCTCGACCTCGCCCGTGACGCCCTGGCCGGCCTGTCGGTCGGGGACGCCCTCGGCGCGCAGTACTTCGTTCCCGGCAACGCCCTGCCGCGCATACCGGCGGGGCGCTGGGAATGGACGGACGACACCGAGATGGCCTGCACGGTGGTCACCGAACTGCGGGATCGCGGCGAGATCGACCAGGACGAGCTGGCCCGTCGGTTCGCGGACCGGTGCGAGCCGTACCGGGGCTACGGCCCCGGCGCGGTGGTGATCCTGCACCGGATCCGCGACGGGGTGCCGTGGCAGACCGCGGCCGGCGCGGCTTTCGGCGGCACGGGTTCGTGCGGCAACGGCGGCGCGATGCGGATCGCGCCGCTCGGCGCGTTCTTCGCCGACGACCCGGAGCGGGTCGTCGACCAGGCCACACGGGCCTGCCAGGTGACGCACCTGCATCCGGAGGGTGTCGCCGGCGGGGTCGCGGTCGCGCTGGCCGCCGCCTACACCGGCAACCGCCGGCTGGCGACCGAGCCGCCGGACGCCGACGGGCTGTTCGGCTTCGTGCTGGATCGGTTGCCGGACAGCGAGGTCCGCCGCCGGGTGGAGCGGGCCCGCGAGCTGCTGGGCCGGTCCGCCGCCGAGGTCGCCTTCGAGCTCGGCAACGGCTCGCGGGTGCTGGCCCAGGACACGGTGCCGTTCGCGCTGTGGGCGGCGGCCACCCACCTGGACGACTACCGGCAGGCCGTGTTGACGTGTGTCGAGGTCGGCGGCGACGTCGACACCACGGGCGCCATCGTCGGCGGCATCGTGTCGCTGGTCGCGGCGGTGCCGGCGGACTGGCTGGCGGCGCGGGAGCCGCTGCCGGACTGGGTGTCCTGAGCACACCGGGGTTGTGAAAACTGCTCGCGACAGCACTCCTGTCACTGCTAGCGTCCCGAGCATGTGCTTCGCACACCTGCCCCTGTACCTCTGAGTCCCGAGTGGTCTTCGCGTACCCACTCGTTTGACTCATCAGGAGTTCTGCCATGCACATCCTGTTCATGGCCGTGCCCGAGCACGGCCACACCAACTCTGGGCTGCCCCTGGTGACCGAGCTGGTCGACCGTGGCCACCGGGTCAGCTACGCGACCACCGAGCAGTTCGCCGACCTGGTCGCCGAGGCTGGCGCGACCCCCGGGCTCTACACCACGTCCTTCCCGGAGCGCATGCCCGAGGACGGCGACGCCGGCACGCGGATGTTCGTCGCCGAGCACCACGCGGCCATGCCGCAGATCGAGGCGCTCTACGACACCGACCGGCCGGACGTGATCGTCTGTGACATCGGCGCCTTCCCCGGGCCGGTGCTGGCCGACCGGTGGGGCATTCCGGTGGTGCAGCTGTCGCCCAGCTACATCATGCTGCCCGGCGTCGACCCCGAGCACTTCCCGATGTTCGTTGCGGAGTACGGGATTCCGAAGGAGATTCTCACGCCGCGGCCGTGCCTGGTGACGATGCCGCGCTCGTTCCAGTTCGACCTGGGGCCCATCCCCGACAACTACGCCTTCGTCGGGCCGATGGGCCGCCCGCGGCCGTGGGAGGCGCCGGACGAGCGGCCGGTGCTGCTGATCTCCCTCGGCTCCTCCTACACCGACCGGCCGGACTTCTACCGGGACTGCCTGACGGCGTTCGCGGACAACGGCTGGCACGTGGAGCTGGCGATCGGGAAGTTCGTCGACCCGGCCGATCTCGGGCCGGTCCCGGACAACGTCACCGTGAGCCGCTGGGTTCCGCAGGCGTCGATCCTCACCCGGGCCGACGCCTTCATCACCCACGCCGGCATGGGCGGCGTCATGGAGGCGCTGGCCCAGGGGGTGCCGATGATCGCCGTGCCGCAGGCCGTCGACCAACTGGTCACCGGTCCCCGGATCGAGGAACTCGGCCTGGGACAGAGCATTCCCCGTGACGAGGTCACGGTCGACCGGCTGCGGGCCGCGCTGCGCCACGTCAGCACGGACGCCGAGATCGCCGCCAACCTGGCCAAGATCCGTGAGGAGATCGCGGCCAGCGGTGGGGTTCGGCGGGCGGCCGACCTCGTGGAGTCCCAAGTGGAGGGTTGATGACCGAGGTGCGGGTGGCCGATGCCGGCGAACTGGCCGGCATCGAGGCCGTCGAGGACGCGGCCGACCAGATGTTCGGGGCCTACGGGATCGTGTTCCCGCCCAGCCCGAGCGTCGCGCACGGAACGGACCCGAACGACGTGCTGGTCGTCGGCCGGCCGCCGGTCGGGTTCGCCTACGTGGGCGAGGTCGACGACGGCCTGCACCTGCACCAACTGGCCGTGCACCCGGATCACGGGCGGCAAGGCCTGGGGACCGCCCTGCTGTCGGCCGTGTTCGCACGGGCCGCCGGCAGGGCGGTCACGCTCACCACCTTCCGGCACATCCCCTGGAACGAGCCCTGGTACCGGGCGCGCGGCTTCACCGCGGTGACCGATCCCGGCCCGCAGCTCAGGCGTCTCGTCGAAGGCGAGGCGTGGCTGTCCGAGCTGGGGGAGCGCGTGACCCTTACGTGCGAGGTAATGGAGTGGCCGTCGCGGCGTGGGTAGCGTCGGGGGCATGACCACGGCGGAGATCAGGCAGCGGCCGGTCGGCGAGCTGCTGCGGCAGTGGCGGGAGCATCGCCGGCTGAGCCAGCTGGAGCTGTCCAACCAGGCCGAGGTGTCGACGCGGCACCTGAGTTTCCTGGAGACCGGACGCTCGGCGCCGAGCCGGGACATGGTGCTGCACCTGGCCGACCGCCTGGACGTGCCGCTGCGGGAGCGGAACACGCTGCTGGTGGCCGCCGGCTACGCCCCGGTCTACACCAGGACTTCGCTGGAGTCGCCGGAGATGACCCAGGTGCGGCACGCGGTGCGCCAGATCCTGACCGGGCACGACCCGTACCCGGCGGTGGTGGTCGACCGCTACTGGAACCTGTTGGACGCCAACGCAAGCGCGTCGTTCCTCACTACGGGCGCGGCCGAGCACCTGGTCGGCCCGGGCACGAACGTGCTGCGGCTGGCGCTGCACCCGGACGGCATGGCGCCGAACATCGTCAACCTCGGGGAGTGGCGGGCGCATCTGCTCAGCCAGCTGCGGCGGCAGGTGGAGGCGGTGGCCGACCCGGAGTTGGCGCAGCTGTACCGGGAACTCTCGGCGTACCCGTGCGCCGACGAGGAGCCGGACATCGAGCTGATGCCCGGCCCCAACAACCTGATCGTGCCGCTGCGGATCCGGCGCTGCGACGTGGAGCTGTCGTTCTTCAGCACCATCGCCACCTTCGGCACACCGCTGGACGTGACCGTGGCCGAGCTGGTCATCGAGTCGTTCTTCCCGGCCGACGAGGTCACCAGGGCGTTCATGACCAGCTTGTGAGCACCTCGTCGATGCGCCGCCAGATCTGGTCCCGGGCCTCCTGGCGCGGCACGCCCTTCATCAGCAGGGCGTCGTAGTCGGTGTCCTCGTGGCGTACGGAAGCGACGACCGCGTGCCGCACCGCCCGCTCGTCCAGGGACCGGCCGGCGGCCGACCGACCGACCCGGCCGCTGCCCCGCACGGCCGTGTGCCGGGCGATGGCCTCGGCCCGCTCGGCCGGGATCTTGGGGAACAGCAGGCGGATCTCGGTCGTGAACTGCCGCGTGAAGTTCTCGTCCCACAGTTCTCGGTGGGCGGCGTCCTTGATCCGGCGGCGGGCCCGCAGCTCCTCGTCGTCGAAGCACTGCTGCTCGGCCCGCTCCAGCGCGTCCGGCTCGACCAGCATGCCCAGCCGCCAGCTCCGGCCGCCGCGACCCGGATCCGGTCGCACGGCGATCGCGGTGAGACTGCTTTCCTTGCGGGCCCGCCGGCTCAGCGTCGCGTTGCCGGCCTTGAGGAACACCAGGTGGTCCAGGTCGGCGCAGCTCATGCAGATCGCCGAGCCGGCGTCCACCATCAGCCATTCGTCGGCCTGGCCGCATTCCTCGCACTCGAACTCGTCGCGCGCCTCGACCACGACCAGGTCCGGCACCTTGGTGTCGAGCTTGGTCCGGTCGAGACCGATCTTGGTGAAGCTGAGGTGGACCCACCGGGTGTCGCGGTCGGCGGTGAAGCGCAGCGCGCGGCGGTCGCGGGTGGCCGACCGGTGCGGATCGGTCTTCGACATGAACCGCTGGCCGCCCCACAGCCGAAAGGCCTCCACCGCCTCCAGCAGCTTGTCGTCGTCCACGGAGACGGCCGTGGCCAGCGGGTCGAGCTCCCCGCGCTGCCACCGGTCGACGTTGCGCTGGTGCACCCAGCCGAGCTGGAGCAGAACGTCGAGGAAGCAGACCTGGCCGCGCCGGTTGATCAGCATTTCCGCGATGGTCCGCACTTTCGTCCGCAACTGCATGCCCTTGACCATACGATCGCACGGGTGATCCCTTACAGCGGGCTACGGCTCGACCGTGCCGGTGACCGTCGCTCCGATCCGGACTGGATCGCCGGGCTGCGGGCCCGGCCGGGCGCGCGGGTGCTGCCGTTCTGGCAGGACCGCTACGCCCCGGACAGCGAACCGGTCGGCGACGAGGTGCTGCTGGGCGTGGCCGAGGGCGAGGGCGTGTTCGCGGTGGAGCTGGCCGAGGAGCCGGAGTCCACTGTGGACGTGCGGTCGCTTTTCGATGACGTCAGCGCCCAGGAATCGGCCACCTTGGTGTACGCCAAGGCCTTGCTGCACTGGAACCGCAACCAGCGGTTCTGCGGCACGTGCGGCGGCGCCACCCGGCCGCGGCACGGCGGCACCGTGCGGGACTGCCTGGGCTGCGGGCGGGAGCTGTTCCCGCGGATCGAGCCGGCGGTGATCGTGCTGGTCGAGCACGAGGGCCGGGCGCTGTTCGGCCGGCACGCCCGGTCGGGCCGGTTCTCCACGCTGGCCGGCTTCGTCGAACTCGGGGAGAGCCTGGAGGACGCCGTGCGACGGGAGGTCGCCGAGGAGGCCGGCGTGGCCGTCGGCGAGGTGCGCTACGTCGGCTCGCAGCCGTGGCCGTTCCCGGCTGGGCTGATGGTGGCGTTCCGGGCGTGGGCGCTGTCCGATGTCATCGATGTCGACGGGGATGAGCTGACCGAGGCCGTCTGGCTGACTCCGGAGCAGGTCAGGGCCCATCACCTGCCGCGGTTCCGGGACTCGATCGGCGCTCACTTGATCGAAACATGGCTAGCGGCCCCGCGCGATTTGTGACCCGTGCCACTAGCCTGGACCTTTCAGGCTGCCCCTGCGCCGATCGGAGGCGAGCACGATGCGTATCGCGGACGTCCTGCGGAGCAAAGGGTCGAGCGTGGCCACCGTGCCACCATGGACCACGATCACCGAACTCGTCGCCGAGCTGGCCAAACACAACATCGGCGCGGTGGTGGTGCTGACACCGGAAGGCGTGGTCGGCATCGCGTCCGAACGCGACGTCGTGCGCAAGCTGGCCGAGCGCGGCGCCGAGCTGCTGGACCGGCCGGTGTCGGAGATCATGACCACCGTCGTGGCCACCTGCACACCCGACGACACCGTCGAAAGCCTCTCGGTGGTCATGACCGAACGCCGCATCCGGCACGTGCCCGTGCTCGACAACGGCCGGCTGGCCGGCATCGTCAGCATCGGCGACGTGGTCAAGCGCCAGATCGACAAGCTCCGCGAGGAGCAGGCCCAGTTGGAGCAGTACATCACCCAGGGCTGAGATGCGTGGAAGGGGCCTTCCTGGCGCTGGACGCCAGGAAGGCCCCTTCACTGCGTTCAATGCTTGGAGAGGTCCGTTCACCGCGCCAGCGCCAGTATCGGGCCTTTCCAAGCAGGGGATCAGTGCGTGGTGAGGGCGTAGCCCTGGGACTGGTTGCCGGCCAGCGCGGTGACTCCGGTGAGGCCGGCGACCTGGACGGGTGAGTCGGCCTCATCTCCGGTGGCGCCGGTGCCGAGCTGACCGAACAGGTTGTCGCCCCAGGTTCGGGCGGTGCCGTCGGCGAGCACGGCGCCGTCGAGGTGCCGGCCGAGCGCGGCGACCCCGGCGATGGTGGTCTGCACGGGGGTGGCCTGGAGGTCGAAGGTGCGGGTGCCGTTGCCGAGTTGGCCCTGGCCGTTGTAGCCCCACGACCAGACCGTGCCGTCGGCCTTGAGGGCGTGCGAGCCGGAGATGGCGGCGATACCGGTCAGGCCGGTCACCTGCACCGGCAGGCTGGAGTCGCCGGCGGTCGGGGTGCCGGTGTTGTACGCCAAGGCGTTCGGGCCCCACACCCACACGGTCCCGTCGGTGCGCAGCGCCTCGCCGCCGCTGATCGCCTTGACCTGGGTCAGGTTGTGCACCTGGACCGGGGTCGTCGCGACGTCGACCGAGGTGTTGCCGATGCCCAGCTCGCCCTGGAAGTTCGTGCCCCAGGCCCAGACCGTGCCGTCGGACTTGAGCGCGTAGTCGGTCGACGGGCCCGCGGCGATCGCGGTCACACCGGAGAGACCGGGCACCTGGGTCGGCGCGGTCGGCCCGACCTTCCACACGGTGCCGTCGTCGCGCAGCGCGTATGCGGCGAACCAGTCGGCGGTGATTGCCGTGACATGGTCGATGCCGAGGACGTGCACCGGCACGTCGCCCCAGGTCCACAGTGTGCCGTCGGCGCGCACCGCGTAGGTGGGGCCGCCCACGCCGTTGCCCGAGCCGATGCTGTCGATCGCGGTGATGTTGCTCAGGCCGAAGACCGGGGTCGGGGTCGGCGCGGCAGTCGTGGCGTTGCGGCGGGTGCCGAGGTAGCCCGAGCCCCAGCCGTAGACGCAGCCCTGGGTGCAGGTGAAGGGCGGGGCGAAGTAGGCGAAGACGTCCACGATGACATCCGCAGTGCCGTGGGCGTTGTAGAGGTCGATCTTGGCGTCGGGGCTGACGGCGACGGTGGCGGAGTTGGACACGGTCTGGCCGGCCACCAGGTTGAGGGTGGAGGCGTTGGGCTGCGGCGAACCGTGGGGTGCGACGGTGACGAAGGTGTTGCTGGAGGCGTTGGTGCCGGTCAGGTTCAGCACGACAGCGGTGGCGGTGGGCGGGATCAGGCCGGACAGGTCGACCACCCGGGCGGCGGAGCCGACGGGGGAGGACGAACGGGTGTCGACGGCCCGGGAGGCGGCGACCGTGCTGAACGTAGCGGTCGAGGTCGGGGCGTAGTAGCCGGCGAGATCGGCGATGAGGTCGACGGTGCCGTGCGCGTTGTAGAGGTCGATCTTGCGGTCGGCGCTGAGCGGAACGGTGACGCCGTTGGGCGTGTCGACGCCGGGCGTGAGGTTGAGGCTGGAGGTGTTCGGCCGCGTCGCGCCGTGCGGCCAGGCGGTGACGAAGGTGTTGCTGGAGGCGTTGGTGCCGGTCAGGTTCAGCACCACAGCGGTGGCGTTGGCCGGCACGCTGCCCGACAGGTCCAGCGTGAACGTCGCGTTGTTGCCGATGGCGCCGATGCCGTTGCGGGTGTCGAGCACCCGGGCCGGGCTCTGCGCGGACAGGCCGACGGTGGCCGACGGCGAGTAGTAGCCCTCGATGTCGGCGATGAGGTCGACCGAGCCGAAGTGGTTGTACAGATCGATCTTCTGCCCGGGCCGCAGCTCGACGGTGACGGCGTTGGGGATGTCCCGCCCCGGCACCAGGTTCAGGTTCGAGGTGACCGGCCGGTCCGCGCCGTCCGGCCACACGGTGACGTAGGTGTTGGCGGTGACGTTGGTCGCCGTCACGTTCAGCAGCACGGCGGTGGCGTCCGCCGGCACGCTGCCGGTCAGGTCCAGCACCCGTGTCCCGTCGGACTGCACCGCGCCGCCGGAGGTGCGGGTGTCGAGCACCCGAGCCAGCGTCACGGCGGTGAAACCGTTGCCGGCGCCGGATGTCGGCGCCGCCGAGGCCGTCGCCGGCGTGAGCGCCAGGCCCGCTAACAGCGCGCAGGCGACAACGGAGATGATCCGCACACAAGCCCCCTAGACCAGAAATCGTCCCCCGACCTGGGTGCACTGTACGGCGGCGGTCACGTTCCCCGCAGGCCCCCGAGCAAAGTCCGCGTCACCAGCGCGGCCAGCACGTCGGGCTCGGCGCCGGTGTCGGCCCGTCGCAGGATCGCCTCGTGCAGCAGCGCGAAGTAGACCCTGATGGCCCAGTCCAGGTCGGTGTCCGGGGCGATGATGCCGGCGTCGGCCAGCCGCTGGAACATCGCCTTGTTCTTGGCCGTGATCCGCGCGAGCACGCACCCGTGCGCGGGCGTCGGCCCGAGGTCGTGGAACCGCCAGCGGCTCTTCACCCGGATGTAGCCGGCGCTCATCTCGTGCAGGGCGACCAGCGGCGGCGCGGTCTCCGGCCGGCTGTCGTCGATGACCGCTTCCATCTGCTCCAGCATGTCCTGCCCGAGAGCCTCCAGCAGCGCCTCCCGGCTGGCGAAGCGCCGGTGCACGGTGGTGCGGGCGACGCCGGCCTCGTCGGCGATCTGCTGGAGCGTGGCCGCCGGATCGCGCGCCAGCACCCGGTCGGCGGCGTCGAGGATGGCGCGCATCGTCCGTTCGGAGTCGGCACGGAGCGGTCGGGTCACCGCCTCATGGTAGTTCGCGACATCGTGGTTGCACATCTCGTCAAAGTTGCTACATTGATGTTGCAACTCAAACCATAGTGGGGACGTAAACGATGCAGATGCGGGTATTGGGCGGCACTGGCATCAAGGTCAGTGCGTACTGCTTCGGCGCCATGAACTTCGGCAGCTGGACCAACACCGACCACGACGACGCGGCCGGCATCATCAACGCCGCGCTGGACGCGGGCATCAACTTCCTGGACACCGCCGACGTCTATTCGGCCGGCGACTCGGAGCGGATCGTCGGCAAGGCGATCAAGGGCCGGCGCGACGAGGTCGTGCTGGCCACCAAGTTCCACGGCCAGATGGGCGAGGGCGTCAACCGGCAGGGCAACTCCCGCCGCTGGATCGCCCGCGCGGTCGAGGACAGCCTCCAGCGGCTGGACACCGACCACATCGACCTCTACCAGATCCACCGGCCGGACCCGGACACCGACATCGAGGAGACCCTGTCCGCGCTGACCGACCTGGTTCGGGCCGGCAAGATCCGGGCATTCGGCTCCTCCACCTTCCCGGCCGAGCAGATCGTCGAGGCGCACTGGGCCTCGCAGAAGCGCGGCTACGAGCGGCTGCGCACCGAGCAGCCGCCGTACTCGATCCTCAACCGGAGCATCGAGGCGGCGGTGCTGCCCACGACCCAGCGCTACGGCATGGGCACGCTGGTCTGGAGCCCGCTGTCGGGCGGCTGGCTGGCCGGCAAGTACCGCGGCGAGGTCGACCTGAGCACCGGCCGGGCCTCGATGCTGCCGGGCATGTTCGACCCGACGCTGCCCGACAACAAGCGCAAGGTCGAGGCGGTCGAGGAGCTGGCCAAGATCGCCTCGGACGCCGGCGTCTCGCTGACCCACCTGTCGATGGCCTTCAGCGTCGCCCACCCGGGCGTCACCTCGTCGATCATCGGCCCGCGCACCCGCGAGCAGCTCGACGACCTGCTGGCCGGGGCCGAGGTCGTGCTGGACGACGACACCCTGGACCGGATCGACCAGGTGGTCGCGCCGGGCACCGTGCTCAACGCCGGCGACTCGCACTACGTGCCGCGGGAGATCAGCGAGACCTCGTTGCGGCGCCGACCGATCGCCACCCGATCGGCCGCCTGACACTGCGTTCTTGTCGCCTGACGCTGCGTTCTTCCCGCCAGACGCTGCGTTCTTCCCGCCTGACGCTGGCGCTGGGTCGCCGGGTGATTACCATCGCGGCATGCACCTGGCCGGGGGACTCCTGCGCGACTTCGCGCGGGGCTGCGACGTGCTCGGCGGCGGGGGCGGCGGGCAGGCGCGACACGCGCTGCCGCTGGCCGCCCACGCCGTCGAACGGGGCGGCCCGGTCGAGGTGCTCGCGATCGCGGAACTGCCGTCCGACGGCCTGGTGATGCCGTGCTCCTTCCTCGGCGCGCCGGCGATCGGGGAGGAGCGGATCGGCACCGGCCGCGAGGCCGCCACCCTCCGCGGGCATCTGGAGCGGCACTTCGGCCAGCCGGTCGTGGCCATGCTGTGCACCGAGATCGGCGGCTTCCACGGGGTCGCCTCGGTCGCGCTGGCCGCCCACGCCGGGCTGCCCATGCTGGACGCCGACGGCATGGGGCGGGCCTTCCCCGGCATGTCCCTGGTGTCGATGCACCTGGCCGGGGTCGCCCCGGAGCCGGTGGTGCTGGCCGACGAACACGACCGGGTGGTCGCCGTGCACGCCGGCGGCGTGTGGGCGGAGCGGATGGCCCGCACGGTGGTGGTCGGCTTCGGTGATCGCGGCGTGAGCAGCGAGTACGTGATGACGGTGGACCAGGTCGCCGGCGCGGTGATCGAGGGCTCCGTCGCCAAGGCCCTGCGCATCGGTGACCTGATCGGCCGGGCCGCCTCGGTCGCCGACGCGGCCCGGGCGATCGTCGCCGAGTTCGACGGCGTGCTGATCGCCGAGGGCAAGGTCGCCGCCGCGCTGCCGGAACCGGGCCGGCACACCTCCGCGACCATCGAGGGCACCGGCCCCGACCGCGGCCGCACACTGCGGCTCGAGGTCGGCGACGAGTATCTCGCCGTCGTCGAGGACGGCCGGGCCATCGCCACCGTGCCGGACATCATCACCGTCTTCGACACCTACACCGGCGAGGCGCTCGGCGCCGGCGAACTGCGCTACGGCCAGCGGATCGTGATGCTGGCGCTGCCGTGCCCGCCGGTGTGGCGCACGCCGGAAGGGCTGGACCTGGCCGGCCCGGCCGCGTTCGGGCTGGACCTGCCGTATCGACCGGTGGTCGCGCCGTGAACCCGGAACGCAGCTGCCGCATCGGCATCTCCATGGAGCGCGACCGGTACGCCGCCGCCCTGGTGGACAGCGACGGCTCGGTGCTGGCCTCCGTCGAGCGGCCGACGCCGACCGCGGCCGTCACCGTCGTGCTGCCGGTGCTGATCGAGGAGCTGATGGCCCAGGCCGGGCCGCGCGGCGTCACCCTGGAGCACGTCCAGCAGGTGATGGTCGGCGTCAGCGAGGTCGACGGCCTGGCCGGCCTGCCCGGCTCCGACCCCAGCTGGCGGCGCTGGCCCGGGCAGCTCGGGCCGGTCGCGGTGGTGCGGCTCGGGGCGGCGACGACCTCGCTGCCGCCGCTGGCCGGCTGGCCCGACTCGCTGCGGGCCACGGTGTCGATCGCCGAGACCTGCGTGCCCGGCGGGGCCCGCCTGGACGGCAGCGACTTCGAGCCGCTGGACACCGCCGGGCTGGTGGCGTTCGCGCGCAAGATCGCCGGCCGGGTCAACGCCGTCGCGGTCAGCAGCGTGTTCGCCACCGTCGCCCCCGGTCACGAGCTGGCCGCCGCCGGGCTGCTGCGGGCCGAGCTCGGCGACTCCGTGCCGATCCTGCTCTCCCACGAGATGGGCGGCACCGGGCTGCTGGAGCGGGAGAACGCCACCGTGTTGCAGGCCGCGCTGATCCGCCGGGCCTGGGGAGCGGCGCACCGGATGCGCCGCTCGCTGGTCGACTGCGGCCTGGACCACGCCGAGCCGTTCCTGGCCCGCAACGACGGCACGATCATGACCGTCGACTACGCGCTGACCCGCCCGCTGCTGCTGCACGGCGCCGCCGCGGCGACCGGCGCCCGGGGCGCGGCGCTGCTGGCCGGCGAGCCGGAGGCGCTGGTCGCGTTCACCGACGTCGACGGCGCCCCGACCGCCGTGTGCTCGGTGACCGGTGGCTCGGCCCAGCTGGCCGCCGGATCCACGGTGATCGCCGGCGTGCGGACCGGACTGCGCACGGTCGCCCTCGTGCCGACCACTCCGCCGATCGGCGGCGTCGGGCACGGTCTGCCGCAGCTGGCCGAGGCGGTGGACCGGGCCAAGGGCTCGCCGCGGGACCTGCCGCTGCTGGTGATCGGGCCGGGCGCGGAGAAACTCGTGGACACCCTGCCCGGGCCGCTGCCCGGCACCACGCTGGTGTGCTGCCCGCCGCGGGCCGACGCCGCCGCGGCGGTCGGCGTCGCCGTCGCTCCGGTCGGCGGCGAGGCGGTGCGGATGTTCAGCGCCACCAGTCCACACGGCGACGACATCCGCCATCGGGTGAAGGAGCAGGCGCGGGCCGCGGCCGTGCACGCCGGAGCCGATCCGGCCACCGTGGCCGTGACCGACGTCGAGGAGTCCACGGTTCCCCGCGTCAACGATCCGACCGTGCTTCTGCGCGTGCGCGCCGAGGGCCCGCCGCGCGTCGGCTGGCGGCGCACGTACGAGCGTTCTTGACACCGAGCCGACCAGATTTCCGGCTACCCTGCTGTGTGCCTCGACGACTGCTGCGCTTGCTGGTTGCCCTGTTCGTGCTCATCTGCACGGTAGGCGCCCCGGTCGCGGCCGCCGACCCGGCCGGCTGCACCTTCCGCGACGCGCCCCCGCCGCCCGTCGACTCGTCCGAAAATCCGGCTCCGGGCCAGCAGCCGCCGGCCCCGCTGCCCGTGCCGGCCACCCCCATCGGCGGGGCGCGGATGGCCGAGTGCGGGCCGGTGATCCCGACCGGGGCCGGGCATCCGCCGGCCAACCAGTTCGAGTCGTGGGTGCTGGCCGACCTCGACACCGGCAAGGTGCTGGCCGCGCAGGACCCGCACGCCCGGCAGCGCCCGGCGTCGCTGATCAAGGTGCTGCTGGCGCTGGTGGCCATGCGTGAGCTGAAGATGGACACCGTCGTCACCGGCACCTGGGAGGACGCCAACCAGGACGGCACCCGGGTCGGCCTCGGGCCCGACGGCAAGTACACCAACGACCAGATCTTCCACGCCCTGCTCATGCACTCCGGCAACGACTGCGCGCACGCGCTGGCCATGCAGCTCGGCGGCGTCGACCAGACCGTGGCCAAGATGAACGCCTTCGCCAAGAGCGTCGGCGCCCTCGACACCCGCACCGCCAGCCCCGCCGGGCTCGACGGTCCCGGCATGGTCTCCTCCGCGTACGACCTGGCCGTGCTGTTCCGCATTGCCATGCAGGACAAGCATTTCGCCGACGCCGTGGCCACCGAGCAATTGCAGTTCCCCGGTTGGGGCGACAAGCCCGGCTTCATCGTCGCCAACGACAATCCGTTGCTGTACAACTACCCCGGCGACATCGGCGGCAAGACCGGCTACACCGACGATGCCCTGCACACGTACATCAACGCCGCCCAACGCAACGGCACCCGCCTGGTTTTCGTGGGCATGCGCGGCACCATGAGCCCCGTGACCCAGATGTACTCCCAGTCGGAGCCGATGATGGACTACGGCTTCGCCCTCAAGGCCACCGGCGCCCAGCCCGTCGGCCAACTCGTCGAAGCCGACCCCAACGCCGTGAGGCCCTCGCTCACCACTGCCCCCGTGCCGCCCGCCGAGGCCCAGCACGTCCTCGCCTCCGGCCAGTCCGCCGAAGGCTTCTCCCTGTCCACCGCCCTGGCCGTCGTCGCCCTGCTGGCCGTTCTCGCCGGTGTCCTCTACCTAGGCATCCGCCGCCGCCGCACCAGCTGAACCCGGGGGTTCAGACGGCTTGGAGGGCGAGGAGGGCCACGTCGTCGTGGTCGCGGCCGTCGAGCCAGGTGTCGAGGCGCTGCTCGACGTGGCGGGTGAGGTCGTCGGCCAGCAGGCCGGCGCCGGAGCCGAGGGCCTCGGTGAGGCGGTGGCCGCCGAACTGCTCGCCGTCGCCGCCGCGGGCCTCGGTGACGCCGTCGCTGTAGAGCAGGCAGACGTCGCCGGCGGAGAGGGTGACGGTGGCCTCGCCGAAGTGGGGATCGGGCAGCACGCCGACGAGGGTGCCGGGCACGGCGATCTCCTCGACGGCGCCGGAGGCCCGCAGCACCAGCGGCGGGGGATGGCCGCCGGAGGCCAGGCGGATGCGCACGGCCCCGGAGTCGAGGCGTTCCATGGCCCCGACGACAAGGGTGGCGAAGCGGTTGTCGGCGCTGGTGAGTATGGCCCGGTTCAACAGGTGCAGCAGCTTGGTCGGCTCGGTCTCCACCAGCCGCAGCGCCTCCACGGTGTGCCGGATGCGGCCGGCCAGGGTGGCGGCCTCGACGCCGTTGCCGCAGACGTCGCCGAGCAGGAACAGGGCCCGGCCGTCGGATTCCTGGTACACGTCGTAGAAATCGCCGCCGACGCGGATGCTGCTCTGCGCCGGCCGGTAGCAGGCGGCCCAGGCCACGCCGGGCGCCTCGGGCAGCTCGGCCGGCAGCAGGCTGGCCTCCAGCACCTCGGTGGCCCGGGCCTGCTCGCTGTACGAATGGGCGGAGCTCAGCGCGGCCGCCGCCCGGCCGGCGTAGTCGCGCACGACGTCGAGCTGATCCCCATGGGCATCGGAACCGCGGGAATCGTTGCCGGCCAACACCAACACGCCGGCGTCCAGGCCCTCGTGCCGCAGCGGCACCACGGTCACCGCGTCGGGAACGGCGGAGTCGGCCCCCGTCAACCACTCCAGCCGCGCGCCGGGGACCGGCCGCCCGGACAACGGCTTCGTGGCCGAACCCGAGAAAGCCTCGGCTAGTTCGGTCACCGACCGGAGCATGTGCTGGCCGACCCGGCCGTGCTCGGTGTCGCCGCCGCGGGTGTACCGCCACCACTCGACCCGGCCCCGCCGCGAGGGCAGCACCACGGCACAGCAGTCGGCCAGCGTCGGCACGGCCAGCTGGACGATGCTGCGCAAAGTCTCCTCACGGCGCAGCGAACTGCCCAGCAGACGGCTGCTGTTGGCCAGAAACCGCGCCTGCGCGCACTTCTCGCACCACGGCTGCTCCGGCTCGGTCGGATCACCATGCCATGCCACATGGTCGGCGTCCAAACGGGTGGGTGACCACGTCCACGGCAGGCCCTGGCAGGTGGTCTCGACCGGGCCCTGCTCCGAACCGGTGAATCCGGCCACACCGGTGAGGTGGCCGCCGGGCCGCAGCTCGGGGAACAGCTCGGCGGCGCGCCGGCTCACCACCCGCGCCACGCCCCGCCCGTCCTGCACCACGACCGCCCGGTCGGCGGCGTCCAACAGCGCCTGCCACACGGCGGCGCCGACGGTTTCCTGCCTGCTCAGCGGTATTCCGCTCAACTCCGTTCCGGTCGCGCTCACTCTGGTCGAGTCGGAAATCCCAGGTGCGGAGCGTCGGTCGACCACCGCGGCACCTCCAGACTCCCGGCCGGATGAGGTTCCAGACTAGCCCGGCACACTCGACTGCTCACCATCACTCGTGTCGTGGCAGGCTAACTGTCACCGACACGCTATTCGATGGCAGCCGATTCGAGGGAGGCCGACATGGACGCAACCTCGCTGCCGGTCGGGACCAGGCAGTCCACCGGCGAAGACGCGTTCCTAGACCGCCTGCTCAGCGCCATGCGCGATGTGCGGGACGGCAATTTCCGGCGACGGCTGACCCCGCGCGGCGACGGCACCGCGGCGCGCGTCGCCGAGGTGTTCAACGAGATCGTGGAACGCAACCAGGACCTGGTCGGCGAGCTGTCCTCGCTGCGCGGCGGCGTGGGCGAACGGCTGTCCACCGAGGCGTTCACCGGCGGTTGGGCGGTGGCCCGGCAGTCGGTGAACCTGGTGCTCGAGGACCTGTTGCACCCCACCACCGAGCTGAGCCGGGTGCTGGCCGCGGTGGCCGAGGGCGACCTGTCGCCGCGAATGGCCTCGCACCGCAACGGCCAACCGCTGCGCGGCGAGGCGGCGCAGCTGTGCGGCACGGTCAACGGACTGCTCGAACAACTTTCGGTGTTTGCCGAGCAGGTGACGCGGGTAGCCCGTGAAGTGGGCACCGAGGGCAAGCTCGGTGGCCAGGCCGTCGTGCCCGGAGTCGCCGGCATCTGGAGGGATCTGACCGACAACGTGAACCTGATGGCGGGCAACCTCACCGCCCAGGTTCGAGACATCGCGCAGGTGACCACGGCGGTGGCCGACGGCGATCTGAGCCGGAAGATCACGGTCGAGGTCTCCGGGGAGATGCTCGGCCTCAAGAACACCGTGAACACCATGGTGGACCAGCTTTCCGCGCTGGCCGACGAGGTCACCCGGATGGCGAGGGAGGTCGGCACCGAGGGCATTCTCGGCGGCCAGGCAACGGTTCCCGGCGTCGCGGGCATCTGGCGCGACCTCACGGCGAACGTGAACTTCATGGCCGCCAACCTGACTTCGCAGGTTCGGGCCATCGCCCAGGTGACCACGGCGGTGGCCCGCGGCGACCTGTCGCAGAAGATCAATGTGGACGCCCGGGGCGAGATCCTGGAGCTGAAGAACACCGTGAACACCATGGTGGACCAGCTTTCCTCGTTCGCGGCGGAGGTCACCCTGGTCGCCCGCGAGGTCGGCGGCGAAGGCCGATTGGGCGGCCAGGCAACGGTTCCCGGCGTCGCCGGCACCTGGCGCGACCTCACCGACTCGGTGAACTTCATGGCCGGCAACCTGACTTCGCAGGTGCGGTCGATCGCCCAGGTGACCACGGCGGTGGCCAAGGGCGACCTGTCGCAGAAGATCACCGTCGACGCGCGCGGCGAGATCCTGGAGCTGAAGAACACCATCAACACGATGGTCGACCAGCTCTCGGCGTTCGCCGACGAGGTGACCCGGGTCGCCCGCGAGGTCGGCACCGAGGGCAAGCTCGGCGGCCAGGCGACCGTGCGCGGCGTGGCCGGCACGTGGAAGGACCTGACCGACAACGTCAACGTCATGGCCCACAACCTGACCGGCCAGGTGCGCTCCATCGCCCGGGTGGCCACGGCGGTGGCCGACGGCGACCTGTCGAAGAAGATCGTGGTCGAGGCGGCCGGCGAGGTCGCGGCGCTGGCCGCGACGATCAACGGCATGGTGGACACGCTGCGCGCGTTCGCCGACGAGGTGACCCGGGTCGCCCGAGAGGTCGGCACGGAAGGAATGCTCGGCGGTCAGGCCCGGGTGCCCGGCGTGGCCGGCACGTGGAAGGACCTGACCGACAACGTCAACTTCATGGCCGACAACCTGACGTCCCAGGTCCGCAACATCGCCCAGGTCACCACCGCGGTGGCCCGCGGCGACCTGTCGAAGAAGATCGACGTCGACGCCCGGGGCGAGATCCTGGAGCTGAAGAACACCGTCAACACCATGGTGGACCAGCTGTCCGGCTTCGCCGACGAGGTGACCCGGGTCGCCCGCGAGGTCGGCACCGAGGGCCAGCTCGGCGGCCAGGCCGAGGTCGTCGGCGTGACCGGCGCGTGGAAGCGGCTCACCGAGAGCGTGAACGAGCTGGCCGGCAACCTGACCACGCAGGTGCGGGCCATCGCCGCGGTCGCCACCGCGGTGACCGCGGGCGACCTGACCCGGCAGATCACCGTGCAGGCGCGCGGCGAGATGGCCGATCTGAAGGACAACATCAACCGGATGATCGGCAACCTGATGGAGACCACCACCGCCAACCGGGAACAGGACTGGCTCAAGACCAACCTGGCCCGGCTGTCCGGCCTCATGCAGGGCCAGCGTGACGTGGTCGAGCTGGCGTCGCTGATGATGAGCGAGCTGGCGCCGCTGGTTTCCGCGCAGCAGGGGCTGTTCTTCCTGATCGACCAGGAGGAGCTGGCCATGGCCGCCGGCTACGGCGTGCGCGGCGACGAGGGCGGCCCGCGGTTCCGGTTCGGCGAGTCGCTGGTCGGACAGGCGGCCGTGGAGAAGAAGACCATCCGCATGTCGGCCGCCCCGCCCGGCTACCTCAAGATCACCTCGGGCCTGGGCGACGCGCCGCCGTCGGACGTGATCGTGCTGCCGGTGCAGTTCGAGGGCAAGGTGCTGGGCGTGATCGAGCTGGCCTCGGTCGGCCGCTTCACCGAGGTCCACCGCGACCTGCTGGAGCAGCTGCGGGAGACCATCGGCGTCACCGTCAACACCATCCAGGCCAGCTCCCGCACCGACGCGCTGCTGGCCGAGTCCCAGCGGCTGGCCCAGGAGCTGCGGGCCCGGTCCGAGCAGTTGCAGGCCCAGCAGGAGGAGTTGCAGCGGTCCAACGCCGAGCTGGCCGAGAAGGCGGCGCTGCTGGCCCGGCAGAACAGCGACATCGAACTCAAGAACACCGAGATCGAGCAGGGCCGGCAGGAGCTGGAGGAGCGGGCCCAGCAGCTGGCGCTGGCCTCGCGCTACAAGTCCGAGTTCATGGCCAACATGTCCCACGAGCTGCGCACGCCGCTCAACAGCCTGCTCATCCTGGCCAAGCTGATGGCCGACAACCTGGAGGGCAACCTCTCCGACAAGCAGGTCGAGTTCGCCCGCACCATCCACGCCGCCGGCAGCGACCTGCTTCAGCTGATCAACGACATCCTCGACCTGGCCAAGGTCGAGGCCGGGCATCTCCAGCTGGAGCAGACCACGGTGTCGGTGGTCGACCTCGTGGACTACGTGGAGAAGCTGTGCCGGCCGCTGATCGGGCAGAAGGGCCTGGACTTCTCGGTCGTGGTCGACGCCGACGTGCCCGACGAGGTGCACACCGACGTGCAGCGGTTGCAGCAGATCCTGCGCAACCTGCTGTCCAACGCGGTGAAGTTCACCCAGGAGGGCAACATCCGGCTGACCATCCGGCAGGTCGAGCCCGGGCAGGTCCGCCGGGCCACCCTGCGCGGCGCGCCGGCCCGGATCGCGTTCTCGGTCGAGGACACCGGCATCGGCATCCCCGCCGACAAGCTCGGCGTCATCTTCGAGGCGTTCCAGCAGGCCGACGGCACCACCAGCCGCAAGTACGGCGGCACCGGCCTGGGCCTGTCCATCAGCCGGGAGCTCACCCACCTGCTTGGCGGCGAGCTCCAGGTGCGCAGCACCCCCGGCCAGGGCAGCGCCTTCGTGCTGTGCCTGCCGGTCACGCCGCCGCCGGCCCTGCTGGCCGCCGCCCCCGAACTGCCCGAGGTCGACGAGCTGGAGGAGTCCGTGCTGGTCGAGGAGCCGCTGCCGGCCGTGGTCGCGCTCAGCTCCTCGGCGCCGCGCTTCCACGGCGAGAAGGTGCTCATCGTCGACGACGACCTGCGCAACGTCTTCGCCCTGAGCACCGTGCTGGAGCTGCACGGCCTGCACGTGGTGTTCGCCGACAACGGCGTGGCCGGCATCCGGGCGCTGGAGCAGTACGACGACATCGCCCTGGTGCTGATGGACATCATGATGCCGGAGCTCGACGGCAACGCCACCATGGCCGCGATCCGGGACATGTCCGCCCACGCCGACCTGCCGGTGATCGCCGTGACCGCCAAGGCCATGAAGGGGGACCGGGAGAAGAGCCTCGCGTCGGGGGCCAACGACTACGTCACCAAGCCGGTGGACACCGACCTGCTGCTCAACCTGATCGCCGCCTACCTGGACTACGACAGCGAGGAGCCGGTCGAGGCGTGACCCACGCTCGGCCCTAGGCATCCGCTGACTGGATGCCTAGGGTCGTCGGAGTGGGCGCCAGCCGGCCGGTGTTGCTGCTGGACGTGGACGGGCCGCTGAACCCGTACATGGCCAAGGCCCACCGGCGACCCGCCGGTTACAGCACGTACCGGACCAAACCCAGATCGTGGATCGCCGCCAACCCGCACCGGCCCGCCGCCTTCGTGCGGCCGCTGCGGGTGTGGCTGAACGTCGACCACGGGGCCCGGCTGCTGTCGCTGCCCTACGACCTCGTGTGGGCCACGACCTGGAAGGACGAGGCCAACGAGTGGATCGGGCCGCCGCTGCACCTGCCCGAGCTGCCGTGGCTGGACTGGCCGCGGGAGCACGAGGTCGATCCCGCCGGCATCCACTGGAAGACCCGGCACATCGTGGACTGGGCCGACGGGCGGCCGTTCGCCTGGGTCGACGACGAGCTGGGGCCGGCCGACCGGGCGTTTGTCGCCGCCCACCACCCCGGGCCGGCCCTGCTGCACTGGGTCGACCCCCGCCTAGGCCTCCGCGACGACGACTTCGACACGCTGGCCCGCTGGCCCCCGTGACGCTTGGAAGGGGGCCTTCCTCCACTCCGAGTGGAGGAAGGCCCCCTTCCAAGCGCCGAGGGGTCATACCGAAGGGGGATGGCGGGGAGCGACGGGAGGATGACGACCGGTGATCCAGCCGATCCCTAGCGTCTGCGAGCGTGAATCCAGTGATGGTGACCCGGCTCGCCCTGTCGGAACTGCGCGGCCATCCCGGCCGGACCCTGCTGCCGGGGCTGGCGCTGCTGGTCGGCGTCGCCTGCCTGATCGCGTCGATGATGCTCGGCGACGCCATGAGCGACGCGGTGAAGGCGGGCGCGGAGCGGGTGCCGCAGTCGGTGGGCGTGGTCGTGTCGCCGAACCCGTCCCGCGACGGCAATCCGGCCGACCTCGACCAGGTGGCCAAGCAGTTGGCCGGCGTCCCGGGCGTGGCCAAGGTCGTGCCGGTGCAGCAGGTCGGCGTGGACGTGCTCGGCGTGGACGGCCGGGCGCTGCCCTATCGGGTGTCGGCGGCGATCGACTCGGGCGACCCGTCACTGAACCGCTTCGCCCTCCAGGCCGGCCGCACACCGGCGGCCGACGGCGAGGTGGCCATCGACAAGGTCACGGCGTACCAACGGCATCTGGCGCCGGGCACGCACATCACCCTGGCCGACGCGGGCGGACGTCCGGTGCAGGTCACGGTGAGCGGCGTGCTGCAACTGGGCGGCAAGGCCGACATGCCGTTCCTGGTCGTGGGCAAGGACCTGGCGACCAAGCTGGACCCGACGTTCGACACCAGTGAACTGGACCTGCTGCTGACCCCCGGGACCAGCGACATCACCGCCCGCGCCAATATCACCCAGCAGCTGGGCACCGGCTTCAGCGTCCGCACCGGCGACGGCGAGCGGACCATCCAGGGCGGCGACAACACCGTCCGGGTGCTGCTGCTCCTGTTCAGCATCCTGGCCCTGGCGACCTCGATGTTCGTCGCCGGCGCCACCTTCCGCGCCGTCTACCTGCAACGACAGCGGCAGACGGCCCTGCTGCGCTGCGTCGGCGCGGAGCGGTCGCCGATCGTGTGGGCCAACCTCATCGAGGCCCTGATCACCGGGGCCATGGCCGGCGCGGTCGGAGCGTTGCTGTCCGGGGGCGTGGCCCGGCTGCTGGCCTGGATATTGGACGTCACGGGCGTGTCGACGATGATCGGCGCGACCCAGCTGCAACCGGCGGTGCTGCCATCCATCGGCTACCTCATCACCGGCATCCTCGTGGCGGCGGCGCTCAGTGCGTTCGCCGCCGTGCGGCCGTCGCTGGCCGCCGCCCGGGTGTCGCCGCTGGCGGCGCTGCGGCTGGCCGGCGAGGCGACGCCGGAACGCCGCACGGTGCGGGCCCGCACCGTGCGCGGCTGGCTGTTCGTGGGTGCCGCCGTGGTGTTCGCTCTCGGCGCACTCGCCACCCAGCGGAGCGTCGGCTCCCCGTTCTTCGCCCTGTTCTCCGGGATCGCCGCGGTCGCCGGCGTCTTCGGCTCGTTCGGGCCACGTGTGGTGCCGTTCCTGGGCCGTGGCATCGGCTGGGTCGCCGGCAAGGTGTTCGGCCCGCACGTCCGGCTCGCCGGCGTGGAACTGGGCCGGGTGCCGCAGCGGGCCGCCTCGGTGGCCATACCGTTGGTGCTGGCCAGCGCCATCGTCGCCGGCGCGGTCGTGCTCATCGGCACCGCCCATGACCTCACCCTGTCCCGCCCCGACCCGCTCACCCCGGACGCCCAGATCAGCGACACCGGCCACCGGCCGCTCGGCCCGGACGTGCTCAAGGCGGCCCAGCAGCCCGAGGTCCAGCAGCTGCTGCCGGTCAGCGGGGCCGGCAACGGCGTCACCGTCAACGGGACCAGGATGCGGGTCTCCGGCGTCGACCCGGCCAAGCTCGACGCCTACCTGACGGCCCTGCACCAGCCGGCAGCGCCCAAGCTCGGGCCGGACACCGCCCTGGTCGACTCGTGGCGGCTGGAGGACAACAAGCTCAAGATCGGCCAGCAGGTCACCGTGGGCGGCCTGACCGGGGGGCCACGCACCGTGACCATCGTCGGCACCACGCCGCAGGCCGACATCGGCTACTCGGACCTGCTGGTCGGCGATCCGGGGCTGGCGCCGGTCAGCGCAGTGTTCGTCGACGTCAAACCCGGCTCCGACCAGGCCGCCTACCGCAGCGCCGTGCTCGCCGCGCTGCCCGACGCCCCGACCGTCACCGTGGACACCGCCGCGCAGAACAACGAGGACACCCAGCGCAACCTCGACCTCGCCGCCGTCATGCTGATGGTGCTGCTCGGCCTGAGCGTCGCCGTCGCGGTCACCGGCATCGGCACCGCCATGAGCATCTCCGTGCAGGAACGCCGCAAGGAGGTCGCGCTGCGACGAGCCCTCGGTGTCACCCGGATGGAGGTCACCGCCGGCATCCTGGCCGAGGCGGTGCTGCTCGCGCTGAGCGGCCTGATCGGCGGCACGGTCCTCGGCGCGGTGTACGCGGAGCTGCTGATTGCCGGCATGGGCGTGCACACTTGGCCGAGCCTGCCGTGGGGCCAGCTGGCAATCGGGGGACTCGTGGTGGTGGCGCTGGCCGTGCTGGCCGCCGTAATGCCTGCTCGGACGGCCTCCCGGGTGGTGCCGGCGGCCGGACTGGCCGGATCGTGAACCCGGTCACCGTGCTCGCATGTCGGTGGAAGGTCGTAGGCTGCTGACATGCGGCGGATCATGGGCACCGAAGTCGAGTACGCCATCACCGTACCCGGCGACCCGACGGCCAACCCGGTGTTGACCTCGACCCAGATAGTCCTGGCCTACGCGGCGGCGGCGGAGATCCCGCGCGCCCGCCGGGCGCGCTGGGACTACGAGGTGGAGTCGCCGCTGCGCGACGCCCGCGGCTTCGACCTCGGGGCGCCCGGCGTGCCGCCGTCCGACCCCGACGTGGAGGACCTCGGCGCGGCCAACGTCATCCTGACCAACGGCGCCCGCCTCTACGTCGACCACGCGCACCCGGAGTACTCCGCGCCCGAGGTCACCAACGCCCGTGACGCGGTGATCTGGGACAAGGCAGGCGAGCGGATCATGGAGGAGGCCGCCATGAAGGCCGCCTCCGTGCCCGGCCAGCCGAGGCTCCAGCTCTACAAGAACAACGTCGACGGCAAGGGCGCCAGCTACGGCACCCACGAGAACTACCTGATGTCCCGCAGCACCCCGTTCACCGCGGTGATCGGCGGGCTCACGCCGTTCTTCACCTCACGCCAGGTGATCGTCGGCTCCGGCCGGGTCGGCATCGGGGCCACCGGCGACCACGCCGGCTTCCAGCTGTCCCAGCGGGCCGACTACATCGAGGTCGAGGTCGGCCTGGAGACCACGCTCAAGCGCGGCATCATCAACACCCGCGACGAGCCACACGCCGACGCCGACAAGTACCGCCGGCTGCACGTCATCATCGGCGACGCCAACCTGGCCGAGTACTCCACGTACCTGAAGCTGGGCACCACCTCGATCGTGCTGGACATGATCGAGGCCGGCAAGCGGTTCGACGACCTGCGGCTGGCCGACCCGGTGCGGGCCGTGCACACCATCAGCCACGACCCCACCCTCAAGGCCACCGTCGAGCTGTCCGGCGGCCGCAAGTTCTCCGGCCTGGACCTGCAGTTCGCCTACCACGAGCGGGCCGCCCAGTTCCTGGAGACCGAGGGCAGCGGCGACCGCGTCGACGCGCACGTGCTCAAGACCTGGGGCGAGATCCTGGACGCGCTGCGCCGCGACCCCATGGAGTGCGCCGACCGGCTGGACTGGCCGGCCAAGCTGCGCCTGCTGGAGGGCTACCGCAACCGCGACAACCTGGCCTGGGGCTCGCCCCGGTTGCAGCTGGTCGACCTCCAGTACTCCGACGTGCGGCTGGACAAGGGCCTGTACAACCGGCTGGTCACGCGGGGCTCGATGCAGCGCCTGGTCAGCGAGGAGGAGGTGCTGGCCGCGGTGACCACGCCGCCCGAGGACACCCGCGCCTACTTCCGCGGCCGCTGCCTGGAGCGCTACCCCACCTCGGTGGCCGCCGCGTCCTGGGACTCGGTCATCTTCGACATCGGCCGCGAGTCCCTGGTCCGGATCCCGACCCTGGAGCCCCTGCGGGGCACGAAGGCGCACGTCGGGGCCCTGCTGGAGGCGGCCAACACGGCCGAGGAACTGGTCGACGCCCTCACCAGGGGGTAGACACACGTTGATCACGACCCGAGTGGCTGAAGGACGAATGTCAGTGCCGCTGGGTAGTGTTGAACCAGGCCAACCAGTCACCGGGAGGCGGCAATGGCTCAGGAACAGGTACAGCGTCAGGGCGGGGGCGACGGCGACGAGGGCGCCGACGGCGCCGCCGCCGCGGGTCAGGAGCGCCGGGAGAAGCTCGGCGAGGACGTCGACGCGATCCTCGACGAGATCGACGACGTGCTCGAGGAGAACGCCGAGGACTTCGTGCGCGCCTACGTGCAGAAGGGCGGCGAGTAGGCCCCCGGGCCAACCCGTGACAGGACTCCAGAGGCGGCAGGAGAAACAGCACTACATGGAGCACAACTCGAACACGGGCGCGGCGCTGCCGGCGGCCTACCTTTCGCCGGGTACGTCCTCGTTCGTGGACTTCCTGCGCGCACAGGCGCCCGAACTGCTGCCGTTCAACCGGGTCGCGCCCGGCGCACGGCCGCTGGAGCTGGCCCACGGCACCACGATCGTGGCCGTCGCCTACAAGGGCGGCGTGCTGATCGCCGGTGACCGGCGGGCCACCGCGGGCAACGTGATCGCGCACCGGGACATGGACAAGGTGTACGTCACCGACGAGTACTCCGCGGTCGGCATCGCCGGCACCGCCGGGCTCGCGGTGGAGATGGTCCGGCTCTACCAGCTGGAGCTGGAGCACTACGAGAAGCTCGAGGGCGTGACCATCACGCTCGACGGCAAGGCCAACCGGCTCGGCGCGATGATCAAGGGCAACCTCGAGGCGGCCATGGCCGGCCTGGTCGTGCTGCCCCTGTTCGTCGGCTACGACGTCGACGCCCCCGACCCCGACCGGGCCGGGCGCATCGTCACCTACGACGTCACCGGCGGCCGCTTCGACGAGCACGCTGGCTACCACTCGATCGGCTCCGGCTCGGTGTTCGCCAAGGGCTCGCTGAAGAAGCTGTACGACCCGGACGCCGACCAGGACGCCGCCGTGCGCACCGCCATCGAGGCGCTCTACGACGCCGCCGACGACGACTCCGCCACCAGCGGCCCCGACCTGGTTCGCCGGATCTTCCCGGTCGTCATCACCGTCGACGGCGTCAACGGCGCCGTGCGGGTGGCCGACGAGACCACCGCCGCCGTGTCCGAGGCGGTCGTCGCGGACCGCACCCGCGGGTGAGCTGATGACGTCCCCACGAACCACAGGAGCCGCACAGTGACGTTGCCGTTGTACGCATCCGCCGAGCAGGTGATGCGGGACCGCTCGGAGCTCGCCCGCAAGGGGATCGCCAGGGGCCGCAGCGTCGTCGTGCTCACCTACACCGACGGCGTGCTGTTCGTCGCCGAGAACACCTCGTCCACGCTACGCAAGGTCTCCGAGATCTACGACCGCATCGGCTTCGCCGCCGTCGGCCGCTACAGCGAGTTCGAGAGCCTGCGGGTGGCCGGCGTCCGCCATGCCGACCTTCGGGGCTACCAGTACGACCGGCGGGACGTGAACGCCCGCTCCCTGGCCAACGCCTTCGCCGGCCTGCTCGGCTCGATCTTCACCGAGCAGATCAAGCCGTTCGAGGTCGAGGTCTGCCTGGCCGAGGTCGGGTCCACCTACGGCACCGACCAGCTCTACCGGCTCACCTACGACGGCTCCATCTTCGACGAGCCCAAGTACGTGGTCATGGGCGGGCAGGCCGAGGCCATCTCCAACGCCCTCAAGGAGTCGTACCAGGACAACCCGTCCCTGACCGACGCCCTGCGCTTCGCCGTCGCCGCCTTCGACGCCGGCAGCCCCGCCAGCAACGGCGACCGCTCCCTCGAGGTCGCCGTCCTGGACCGCAAGCGCTCCCGCCGCGCCTTCCGCCGCATCCAGGGCGCCGCCCTGGAGCAGCTCCTGGCCGCCACCAAGCCCGCCCCCGAGGCGGAGCCGGAGCCGACCGAGGAACCGGAAAAGCCGGCCGAATAGGTTCTCGTTCCGTAGAAGGCCCCGATCCCCGGATCGGGGCCTTCCGCATTGCGTGGACCACTAGGGTGGGGTCATGGATCAGGGGGATCGACCGGTCACGGACGCCGAACGGGAGCGGGCGCTGCGGTTGCTGGAGATGGCGGTCGGTCATGGCATGTTATCCGTGGCGGAGTTCACCGATAACAGCACCCGTGTCCTCTCCGTCGCCACGGTGAACGACCTTGAGGTCTTATTGGCAGAAGTCCCTGGCATTTCGGCGAAGGCGTTCGACGATCGGCCGTTGACGCTGCAACTCACCGGTCGCACGCTGGTGCGGCGCGGCGACTGGGCGGTGCCGGGCGAGATCGCCCTCAGCGGCGAGAACGGCCGGGTTCTGCTGGATTTCTCGCGGGCCAGGTTTCGCTCGATGACCGTTGCGGTGGATGTCAACCTGAAATCGACGCGCCTGAAGATTATCGTCCCCAATGACGTCGCCGTCGATCTGGCGCAGCTCAACAAGATGTACTGTCACATGGTCAATCGTGCGCATCCCGAAACGGAGCATTTCATCTCGATAGCGCTTCGGGGGAGCGCCGTGTTCGGAACAGTGCTGGCCAAACGGGCTCGTCGTTGACCTGACGGGTCAGGAGCGCCGCCACCACCGTTTCGGCTTGCCCTGCTCCGCGTTCTCGGCCACGGCGGGGTCGTCGTACTCGCGGGAGATCACCTCGACCCGCCCGGACGCGGCGTCCAGGCGAATCGTGTCCAGGCCCTTGGTTTCCAGCTCGGCGATGGTGGCGGCGTGGGCGGTGGGGTCGAGGGCCAGCATGCTGACCTTGGGGTCCCCGTCGCCGAGCCGCACCTCCTCGCGCAGCAGGACCTCCATCATCCGCTGGGCCGAGGACGAAGGGAGCGGCTCGTCCACGGCGACGTGCAGCATCAGGTTCTCCATGCCGGTGTCGACCCAGCGCGCCTGCGACACCCAGACCGCCTGGATCGCCGGGAACTCCCGGATCCGCCGCACCAGCGCGTCGCGCAGCGCGATCGCCGTCGGATGCGTCGACCAGCTCAGCTTGAGCCGCTGGCCCGTGCCCTTGACTCCCCGGTCGCTCAGGGTCTGCCGCACCAGCGGCACCGGCACGCGGGCCCATCCGTTGCCGGAGTGCACGGACATGACCTCGACCCCGGTCTTGCCGACGATGTCCAGCAGCCTCAAGGCATCGCAGTGCACCGCCGCGGCGGCCGCCGGCAGCTTCTCGGCGCAGCACGCCTCGCTGACGAAGCCGGGCAGGTCGGGCCGGCCGTCCTTGCCCTTGAGGAACAGCACCGAGCCGTTCTCCAGCACGGGAACGAACACCCCGCCGTCGACCAATGCCCCCAGCAGCCGCTCCGGCTCCGCCTCGGCGGCCTGGCGGTCGAGGATGTCGGCGAGCGCCGCGTTGACGGTCACGGCCGGAGCCTAGGTGATCTCCACCCGGCGGGTGGACGTTTTGGCGTCGGTCTTCCGTGCGCTGTCACCGTGACGTGGTGATTCGGCGGGCCAGATCGGTGAACTCCTCCAGGGCCCGCCGGCTGGCCCGCAACGTCTCGGCGATCTCCGCGGAATGCGACCGCCGCTCGGCGGGCCGGGGGCCGAACCACAGCTTGCGCACGGCCCGATCCGTGTCGCTCACCGCCTCCGCGCTCGCGATCAACCGGTCAGGTCCGATGAGCCGGATCAGCATCACCATCTTCTTGAGGCTGCTGCGGGCCTGCCAATACCGCTGCTCTGCCGCGGCGGTCATCTCCGCGGTGGCCGGCACGGGCTCCTCGTCCTCGCGAATCGTCCGGAGCAGCCACTTCACTTCCTCCCGGGACGCGGTCGCCGCCTCCACCAGCTCCGCGCACCGCGACGCGCGGTCCTCTCGTAACCGCGTTCGGGCCGCCACCTTGGCCTTGACCGGCTCCAGGAACACTCCGAGCAGCACGCCGGCCAGCGCGAACAGGCCGGCGATGAAGGGCGTCAGCATGAGGCGCACTCCCGTCGAGTCGAGCCGCTCTCGCCGCGGCGACCTTGGTCAGCGATACACGGTGAGGGCGGCGCGGCGGGCCTTGAAGGCGAAGGTGGTGCCGTCGGGGCCGACTTCGCCGTCGGTGGCGATGGCGACGGGGCGGCCGTGGACGCGGACGGTGAAGGCGGGCAGGTCGAGCTGGTGGTAGGTGCGGCTGCGGTGCAGGGCGCCGGCCACGGCGGCGATGACGAAGCGGGTGCGGGAGAAGGGCAGGTCGGCGCGGATGTAGCGGACGTCGAGCAGGCCCGAGTCGAGGCGCTGGCGGGTGGCGGGGGCGAAGCCCTTGGGCAGGTACGGGTTGTTGCCGACGAAGATCATCCACACGGTCCGGCGGCGGCCGTCGAGGGTGACGGCGAGGGGCTCGGCTGAGTGCAGGACGCGGACCAGGGCGTAGGCGCCGGCGGGCCACTTGCCCCAGCGGCGGGCGTGCTTGTCTCGTAGCCGCACGAGATCGGGGTAGCCGCCGAGGCTGGCGGTGTTCAGGAAGATCGACGGCTCCGCGCCGTCGACGGACACGGAACCGAGGCCGATGGGGATGCCGTCGCCGGATTCGGTGGCGGTGCGGGTGTGCTCCAGGCTCGCCACACCGACGTCGCGGGCGAAGTGGTTGAGGGTGCCGGCGGGCACGACGGCCAGCGGCAGGTCGGCGGCGCTGGCGTGGGCGGCGACGGCGGCCACGGTGCCGTCCCCGCCGGCGGCACCGAGGGCCCGCACGTTCGTGAGGTCCTGGCCGGCGAGGTCGTCGATGCGGATCACGGTGGCCCGCGGCCACGCGGCCTTGATCTCGACGGCGGGGTCGGTGTCGTCGGGCCCGGAGTTGGGGTTGGCGACGATGGTCAGCCCCTCCCCGTCCTGGAGCACGGGCGTCCGCACCTGGACGGCGACCTCGGCCGGCTCGCCGACGCCCAGCGGCCACCAGCGCTGGGTGAGCAGCCCGACCCCGATCCCGAGGGCCGCGCCGCAGGCCACGTCGGAGGGCCAGTGCACGCCGGTGTGCACCCGCGAGTACGCCACGGCGGCGGCGACCGGGGCCACGATCGCGGCGGCGGTGGGGGACTCCAGCGCGACGGCGGTGGCGAAGGCGGCGGCCGAGGCGGAGTGGCCGGAGGGGAACGAGGAGGAGGTGGGCCGCCGGCTGAGGCGGCGGGCGACCGGCACCAGGTCGGCGGCCGGCCGCCGACGCGGGAACACCTGTTTGGCCAGGGCGTTGGCGGTGAAGCTGGCCCCGGCCACCGCCACGACGCCGCGCAGCGCCGCCCGGCGGCCCCGGCCGCGGATGGTGGCCAGCACGGCGGCGGCGCCGAACCAGAGCAGACTGTGATTCGCCGATGTCGACAGCTTCTTGGCGAAGACGTCGAGCCGGGACGGGCGCAGGGCTGCCGACCTGCGCATCAGGGCCTCGTCGAGCCGGTTCACGGAGCGCACGTTATGCGAAGGTAGCCGAATTTTCGCGCCGATCCCCGAACGGCGCACGGTCAGCGGGCGCTGGACCGCCTAATGTGAAGGGATGCAGCGGCGGATCTTCGGAATCGAGACCGAGTTCGGGGTGACCTGCACGTTCCACGGGCAGCGTCGGTTGTCACCCGACGAGGTGGCGCGGTACCTGTTCCGGCGCGTCGTGTCGTGGGGACGCTCCTCGAACGTCTTCCTGCGCAACGGCTCGCGCCTGTACCTGGACGTCGGCTCCCACCCCGAGTACGCGACCGCCGAGTGCGACGACCTCACCCAGCTGGTCACGCACGACAAGGCCGGCGAGCGGATCCTGGAGGACCTGCTCGTCGACGCCGAGCGGCGGCTGGCCGACGAGGGCATCGGCGGGGACATCTTCCTGTTCAAGAACAACACCGACTCGGCCGGCAACTCCTACGGCTGCCACGAGAACTACTGCGTGGCCCGGGCCGGGGAGTTCTCCCGCGTCGCCGACGTGCTGCTGCCGTTCCTGGTGACCAGGCAGCTGATCTGCGGCGCCGGCAAGGTGCTGCAGACCCCACGCGGCGCGGTGTACTGCCTGTCGCAGCGGGCCGAGCACATCTGGGAGGGCGTGTCCAGCGCGACCACCCGTTCGCGTCCGATCATCAACACCCGGGACGAGCCGCACGCCGACGCCGAGCGCTACCGGCGCCTGCACGTGATCGTCGGCGACTCGAACATGTCCGAGGTGACGACGCTGCTCAAGGTGGGCAGCGCCAACCTGGTGCTGGAGATGATCGAGCAGGGCGTGCAGTTCCGGGACTTCAGCCTGGACAACCCGATCCGGGCCATCCGCGAGATCAGCCACGACCTGACCGGCCGCCGGCTGGTCCGGCTGGCCGGCGGCCGCGAGGCCTCGGCGCTGGACATCCAGCGCGAGTACCACGCCAAGGCCGTCGAGCACGTCGCCTCGCGCACCAACGACCCCACCTCGCAGCGGGTGGTGGACCTGTGGGGCAAGGTGCTCGACGCGGTCGAGGCGCAGGACCTGTCCAAGATCGACCGGGAGATCGACTGGGCGGTCAAGCACCGCCTGATCGAGCGCTACCAGGCCAAGCACGGCCTGGAGCTGTCCAGCCCCCGCATCGCCCAGCTCGACCTGGCCTACCACGACATCCGGCGCGGCCGCGGCATCTTCGACCTGCTGCAGCGCAAGGACCTGGTGCACCGGGTCACCGACGACGGCGAGATCGAGGCGGCCAAGGACACCCCGCCCCAGACCACCCGGGCCAAGCTGCGCGGCGACTTCATCGCCGCCGCCCAGGCCGCCGGCCGGGACTTCACGGTCGACTGGGTGCACCTCAAGCTCAACGACCAGGCCCAGCGCACCGTGCTGTGCAAGGACCCGTTCCGCGCGGTCGACGAGCGGGTCGAACGGCTGATCTCCAGCCTCTGACCGGGTGACGACTCGAAGGCCCGCCCCGACCTGGGGCGGGCCTTCTGTCGTTGCGCCGGGGCCGTGCTGAGCAGGCCCCGAATCACTCCAAACAGATCGACATGTGCGGCGAGGCCACTCCGGCGGCGGCCGGGTTCGCGGATCGGCGAGGCTGCCAGGTTCGCTGAGTAGAATTGAATTTTGGGAGATCCCAGGAGAAGTTGATCTTCATGGGGATGGGGAGCCGCGGGGACGGCGATCCGCGATGGGCGGGATGGGGGCAGATGGGCGGGATGGGGACAGCGGCCTGCGGTGGGAGCCGCGGTGACAGTGACCCGCGACAGGTGAGGTGGGACAGCAACCCGTGACGGCGATCTGCGGTGACAGTCACCCGCGATGAGCGGGAGGGCCGTCATGGGGTCGTGAGGATCAGGAGGACGACGTCCAGGAGTGCCACCAGGATGGCGGCCTGGAAGGGGTGGCGGCGGCCGAAGAGCAGGATGACGGCCGAGGCGGCGACGGCGTAGGGGTTGAGGACGGCGGCGGCGGCCAGGAGCAGCACCACCGTGGCGGCCCAGGAGGGGCGGGGGCCGAGGCGTTGGGGGAGGCCGCGGATGCCGGTGGCGAGGTCGGCGGAGAGGTCGGGCAGGGCGTTGGCGAAGTGGGCGCCGGAGCCGAGCAGGGCGCCGGCGGTGAGGAGCCACCACGGGGGAGTCGCGGGGACGCCGAGGACGACAAAGGCGGGCCCGGCGCAGAAGGCGACGGTGTAGGGCAGCACCGAGACGACGGTGCCCTTCAGCCACAGGTTGTAGGCCCAAGCGCTGCCTACGGCCAGCAGGTGCACGAGGCCGGGGATCACGCCGGACAGGAACGACAGTGGGATGACGGCCAGCCCTGACAGCGCATACGCCACCAAGACCGCCTTCGCGGCGATGAGGCCGTTGGGGATGGGCTTGTCGGTGCGGCCCGATGCCGCGTCGCGGTCCCGGTCGAGGTAGTCGTTGAGCCAGCCGACGGAGAGCTGGCCGGCCAGCACGGCGGCGCCGACGGAGGCGATGCCCGCGGGCGAGCGGCCCCACACGACGGCCAGGCCCACACCGATCGCGGTGACGGCGACGGCCGGCGCGGGATGGCTGGCGCGGACCAGTCCGCTGACCTTGGACACGATCCACTACTCTGCCGCAACCGGGGCGAGGAGGCGCAGTGCCGGCGACAGATCTGATCCACACCTACGTGGTGCCCGCGCGCCCGGAGCGGGTGTTCGAGCACCTGACCGACCCGGCCAGCTACGTCGGCCTGTCACCGCTGGTGGTCGAGGTGTACGACGTGGACGACACCGGCTACACCGCGGTCGAGCGGTTCCGGCTGGGCCCGTTCACGTACGACAACCACATCCGGGTCGGGGTCACGGCGGCCGACAACGTGGTGGCCAGCGAGGTCCGAAGCCCCGGCGGGGTGCGGCTGTCGCACCGGTTCGAGCTGTCCGAGCACGCCGACGGCTGCGAGGTCGTGGAGCGGACGCACCTGACGGCGCCGTTCGGGCTGCTGCGGTTCTCGGCCGCGCAGGCGCTGAAGGTGCAGCGGGCCCGAAGGGGCATCTTGACCGAGCGGTTGGCGGCGTGATGCGACCGGACGGACGATTCACCCGCCGGCTCGGCGGTTGCCGGGGCATCGTGACCGGCGGCGGGGTTAGGGTGCTGAGGTGTCCATAGCCCGTGCCGAACGTCTCGTCAACCTGGTGCTGTGCCTGCTGTCCACCCGGCAGTACCTCACGGCCGACCGGATCAGGACGATCGTGCCCGGCTACCCCGAGGACGCCAACGCCGAGGCCTTCTACCGGATGTTCGAGCGGGACAAGGCCGAGCTGCGCGACCTGGGCATCCCGCTGGAGACGGGCCGCAACAACTCGTTCGACCCGGCCGAGGGCTACCGCATCGCCCGCCGCGACTACGAGCTCGGCGACATCGACCTGGAGCCGGACGAAGCGGCGGCGGTGGCGCTGGCGGTGCGGCTGTGGGACTCGCCGGAGCTGACCGGGGCGGCCGAGGTGGCGCTGCTCAAGCTGCGCGCGGCCGGGGTGGACGTGGACCAGGCGGCGCCGGCGGTGGTGGAGCCCCGGGTGCGGACCAGCGAGCCGGCCTTCGCCACGCTGCTGGCGGCGGTGCAGACCGGGCGGGTCGTCACCTTCGACTACCGCAAGCCGGTGCCGGCCGAGGTGCGGACCCGGACGGTGGAGCCGTGGGGTGTGGTGTCCTGGCGGGGCCGCTGGTACCTGGTCGGGCACGACCGCGACCGGCGGGCGGCCCGCTGCTTCCGGCTGTCCCGGATCGTCGGCGACGCCAAGACCGTCGGCAGGGCGGGCGTGGTGGAAGCCCCGGCGGGCGTGGACCTGATGAGCTTCGTGAAGGGCTTCGACGACGACCCCGGCCAGTGCACGCTGGCCCGGCTGTGGGTGGCCAAGGGCCAGGCCCAGGGGCTGCGGCGGCGGGCGAGGATCGTCGGCGAGGACGTGGTGGACGGGATCGTGGGGGACCTGCTGGAGATCGAGCTGACGCTGCCCGAGTCGGCGGCCGGCTGGATCGCCGGCTTCGGCGCGGACGTGGAGGTGCTGGAGCCGGAGGTGCTGCGCAAGTCGGTGTACGAGCGGCTGCTCGGCGCGCTGGCCGCGGCGGACGGGAAGGCGTCGTGAGCTCGGGCGCGAACGACCGGCTGACCCGGCTGCTGGCTCTGGTGCCGTACCTGATCGCGCGGCCGGGCATCCCGGTGGACGAGGCCGCCGCCGACTTCGGCGTGACGGCGCGGCAGCTGCGCAAGGACCTGGAACTGCTGTGGATGTGCGGGCTGCCCGGCTACGGCCCGGGCGACCTGATCGACCTGTCCTTCGAGGGCGAGACGATCACCGTCACGTTCGACGCCGGCATGAACAAGCCGCTGCGGCTGACCGGGGCCGAGGCGACGGCCCTGCTGGTGGCGCTGCGGGCGCTGGCCGACACCCCGGGCGTGGCCGACACCGACGCGGTGCGGCGGGCCCTGGCCAAGGTGGAGGCGGCGGCCGGGGCGGCCCGGCCGGCGGGCGTGGTGGTGGGGCTGGCCGCGCCGGAGGCGGAGGCGACCGCCGAGGTGCGCGAGATCGTCCGGGACGCGTTGAGCCGCGGGCGGGCGCTGCGGATCCGCTACTACACGGCCTCGCGGGACGAGATCACCGAGCGGGTGGTGGACCCGATGCGGGCGCTGCTGGTGGAGGGCCGCAACTACCTGGAGGCCTGGTGCCGCTACGCCGGTGACGTGCGGCTGTTCCGGCTGGACCGGATCGACGCCATCGAGGTGCTGGACGAGCCGGCCGCGCCGCCGCCGTACGCGGAGCCGACCGACGTGTCGGCCGGCCTGTTCCGGCCCGAGGCCGGGCAGAAGGTGGCGGTGCTGCGGCTGGAGCCGGACGCCCGCTGGATCTCCGAGTACTACGCGGTGGACGAGCAGACCGAGCTGGACGGCGGCCGCTGCCGGGTGGTCATGCGCTACACCGACCCGATGTGGATGGCCCGGCTGGTGATCGGGGCCGGCGGCCAGGCCGTGGCCGAAGGCCCGCCCGAGCTGGTCTCCCTCATCCGCGACCGCACCTCCACCGCCCTCGAGCGCTTCGCCCGCCAACCAGCCGGCTGAGGTTGAGGCCGTACTCGGGGCTTAGGGGGGAACCGTTACCGTGTGCTCGTGTTGTACGTCATCGCCGCGTTGGTGATCGTTCTGGGCTTGGCGCTGCTGGTGCGCGCGCTGCTGCGGACCCGGCGCAAGCTCGCCCTGCTCAAGGCCACGGCGGCGCGGGCGGGGGCCGACATCGCCGACCGCCGGGGCCTGATCCGGGCCCGGGTCGCCGCACTGGGGGTGGCGTTGGCCCAACGCCGTAGAATCGGGCGAGACCAACGGGTCGCCGACGTGGCGGCGCACGCTGAGGGGCGGCATCGGTGACGTCCGAGAAGAAGACCGAACGCAGGAGCAAGCGGCGTCGCCGCAGCCGTCGGCAGAACCCCGACGGCACGATGACCCTGATGGAGCACCTGTTCGAGCTGCGCTACCGGCTCGGCATGGCGCTGCTGGGCATCGGCCTGGGCGCCATCATCGGCTTCATCTGGTTCGAGACGGCCCCGCCGCACGTGCCGACGCTGGGCAACCTGCTGCTCGGTCCGTACGAGTCCATCCCGTCGGGTCTGAAGTTGCAGGGCACCGAGGGCAAGCTGCTGCAGAACAGCCCGTTCGAGGGCTTCATGGTGCGCTTGCAGGTCGGTATCGCGGTCGGCGCGGTGCTGTTCAGCCCGATGTGGCTGTACCACCTGTGGGCGTTCATCACGCCGGGCCTGTACTCCAAGGAGAAGAAGTTCGCGCGGATCTTCGTGGCCTGCGCGGTGGTGCTGTTCGTCGGCGGCGCGGTGCTGGCCTACCTGGTCGCGCCCGAGGCCCTGACCGTGCTGTCCAGCATCAGCTCCAGCGAGTTCGTCACGGCGTTGACGGCGGACAAGTACATCTCGTTCATCCTGGCGCTGCTGGTGATCTTCGGCATCAGCTTCGAGCTGCCGCTGCTGGTGGTGATGCTGAACAAGGTCGGCATCCTGCCGTACGAGAAGCTCAAGCGCTGGCGCCGCGGCATCATCTTCGGCCTGTTCTGCTTCGCCGCCGTGGTCACGCCGGGCCAGGACCCGATCTCCATGTGCGTGCTGGCCGGCTCGCTGACCCTGCTGTTCGAGCTGGCCGTGCAGATCTCGCGGCTCAACGACCGCAAGAAGGCCAAGGACAACGAGTGGGAGGGCCTGTCCGACGACGAGGCCTCGCCGCTCAACTACGACCCGAAGCCGGAGCAGGCGACGCCGGCGTCCGAGGTCAAGGCCACCGCCTTCGACGAAGACGCCACGTGACGGTCGCGCTGCTGGTGTGCCCGGCGGCCGGGCTCGGCGCGGCCGGGCGCGTCGCCGGCACCGTGGCCAGCCGGCTGCGTGCCGCCTGCGGCGACGTCCAGCTGCTGGTCGCCTCCGACGCCGAGGGCACGATTCGCTTGGCGCACAAGGCAGTTCGGGACGGGGCCGAGGTGCTGGCCGTGCTCGGCGGCGACGGCGCCGCGCACGCGGGCGTGCAGGCCTGCGCCGGCACGGACACGGCCCTCGCCGTCATCCCGGCCGGCACCGGCAACGACTTCGCCCGTGCCCTCGACCTGAGCCTGGACGGCGTGGTGGAGGCGCTGCGCGCCGGGTGCCGACGGGCCATCGACCTCGGGCGCGTGCAGCAGGGGGCCTGGTTCGGCACCGTGCTGTGCGCCGGTTTCGACTCGGCCGTCAACGAGCGCGTGAACCGCATGCGCTGGCCGCGCGGCCCTCGCCGCTACGACCTGGCCATCGTGATGGAGCTGGCCCAGCTGCGGTCCCGGCCGCTGACCGTGCGCACGCCGGGCGGCGAGGTCGAGCTGGAGGCCACGCTGATCGCCATCGGCAACACCCGGTTCTACGGCGGCGGCGTGCCCATCTGCCCCGACGCCGACCCCGGCGACGGCCTGCTCGACGTGACCATCGCCGGCCGGGCCGGGCGGGCCGAGCTGATGCGGATCCTGCCCAAGCTGCGCACCGGCCGGCACGTCGACCACCCCGTGGTGACCACGCTGCGGGCCAGCTCGGTGGCCATCGCCGGCAACGACTGGATCGGCTACGCCGACGGTGAGCGGCAGCGTGAACTGCCGCTCACCGTCGAGTGCGTGCCGAGGGCCTTGTCAGTCGTCGCCTAGCACTGGGGCGCGGGGCGCTTCCAGTTGTCGCCGTCGGTGTTGTCGCCGTCCTTGAGGGTGCCCTGCGCCCGCATGAACGTGACGGCGAGCGTCTTCAACTCCGTGGCCAGCGTCGCCGGCACGTCGGTCGGCACGGTCCCGCCGCTCTTGGCGAACCAGCCGCTGGGGCCGTAGTCGCCGTAGAACTTGCCGCTGCGGTAGACGTGAATCTCGAAGTCGGGGAACCGGGCCGTGTCGAACCGGGCGGTGAAGTCCCCGGACAGGGTCTTGGGATCCCGGGCCGTGCCGCCCTTCTCGGTCCAGCCGCAGGCGTGGTCGGGCCGGTAGGACTCCATCCGCTTGCCCTCGGCCACGGTGTCGACCGAGGCCAGCGGCACGGCGAAGATCGAGACCTTGGCCTGCACGATCCACGAGTAGTAGCCGCCGATGGCGTGGGCCTGCGCGTCGGCCTTGGCCTTGGCGCTGGCCTGGTCGAACGGGCCCTTCATGTCCTTGTCGACGCAGCTGAGCGTGGCCTGGCCGCTGGAGGCGATCTTCGTGGTCGAGCTGCACGAGCCGGCCGGCAGGTCGTTGAGGAAGACGTCGGCGTTCATCTGCACCGAGATCTGGGGCGGCACGATGGCGCCGGCCTGGGGCGACGCGGTGAACTGCGCGGTGACCGAGCAGCCGGTGACCACGCACTTGTCGAGGGACTCGTCGTTCTGGACGATGTCGCCCCTGACCAGGTGCACGCTGGTGTCGATCGCGTCGCCGAGCTGGCCGATGTCGGTTTCCATCTCGTCGTAGGTCTGGTCGACGAAGTCGTCGTCCATCGGGGAGAACGTGGCGGTGCCCAACCCGGTGTAGGCGGCGCGGGCCCCGTTGAGCTGGAGCTTGTGCCCGGGATTGCCGAACGCCGCGGCGGCCTTCTTGGTGGTCCGGTCGATCCAGCGCACCACCCGGTACGGCTGGTTCTTGGCCACGTACAGCGTGCCGTCCGGGGTGTCGGCCTTGAGCACCTCGACGTTGTTGACGGTGGTGCCGTCGTAGTCGCCGGGGGTCGGCAGCTTGTCGGTCCGGGTGACCTGGTCGCGCAGCACGCCGGCGATCGCGTTCGGCGTGACGTTCTGCTTGAGCAGCGGCGACAGGTCGCCGAGGTCGCCGGTGGCCCAGCGGTCCTTCAGGCTCACCCCGGAGGGCAGCAGGCCATCGAGCCCCCGCGGCAGCACGCCGCCGGACAGCTGCACGTACAGCTTGTCGTTGGCCACCAGGAACGGGAACTTGAGGCCGTCGCCGGTCATCGTGCCGATCGCGTCGCCCTGGTCGGTGACGCGGCCGTCGAACTGGCTGCCGTCCGGCAGGTCGGCCTTGTAGTTGGCCACCGGCTGCGAGGCCAGGTTGGCCACGGCCTGCTCGAACGGGCTGCGGTCCGGCGGCCACACCAGCCACGTCGTGACGCCCGCGACCAGCAGCACCACCACGGCCGCCGCGATCACGATCAGCCGCTTGCTGCGACGCTTGCGCGGCGGCACCGGCACCAGGTCGGTGCGCAGCGGCGCGTGCCACCCGGGCGGCAGGTCGGCGTTGGCGACCAGCGGCGGATGCCACGGCTCGGACGGCTGCGGCCACACCTGCTGCACGGGCTGGGCGACCGTCGGCATCGGGGCCATCGCCGGGAACTGGCCGGTCGCCGGGTACTGGCCGGTCGGCTGGGCGTCGCCGCCCGGCTGCCACGTGCTCTGCGGCAGGTTCGCCACCGGCGCGGCCGGCTGCTGCCAGCCGCCCTGAGGTTGGGCGTTCGGCTGCCAGCCCTGCGGCTGGCCGGGCTGCGGCCAGGACTGCGGCGGCGCGGCGGCCGTGTCCTGCCAGGTGACCGGCGGCTGCTCGCCGGTCTGCCACAGGCCCGGAGGCGTGTACGAGGCCGGCTGCTCGCCACTGGCCGGCGGCTGCCACGTGCTCCGCGGCGTGTCGGCGACCGGCGGCCCGGCGACTGGCGTGAACTGCTGGTCGGCGGTCGGTTCCGCCTCCGATGCGGCCGGTCCGTCGTATCTGGACGGCTCGGCGATCGGGTCCTCCGGCGCGTGCTGACCGCGCGCCGGGTCGATGGACTCCTGGCCCATGATTCATTCCCCCCTACGGCTTCGGGCGGAATGATGTCAAACAAAGGTCACGGGTCAATGTCGGTTGTCGAGCGTTTCCGTCAGCTCCTGGTAGCTGAGCGTGCCGGCCAGCCCGCCGAAGCCGGCCCCGCCCAGCACGCCGGTCACGGCGTCGCGGGCGGCGCCCCACGCCAGCCGGGCCAGCGCCGAACCGGTGGAGACACGCCGAACGCCCATGCCGGCCAACGTCTCCAGCGACGGCAGCGCGGGGGAGGCGAGCACGTTGACGGCGACCCCGGGCAGGGCGGCGACCAACTCCGTGATCTGCGCCACGGGCAGCCCGGGCGCGAACACGCAGTCGGCCCCGGCGGCCACGAATCGCCGCAGCCGGTCGAGGCCGTCGTCGAAGCCGCCGGGTCCGGACCACCAGACGTCGGTGCGGGCGTTGAGCACGACATCGGGGGCGGCTGAGCGGGCCTCGGCGATGCGGTCGGCGGCCTCGGCGGCGTCCCGCAGAACCCCGTCCGGGTACCGGGTGTCCTCGATGTTGACGCCGACCACGCCGACATCGACCGCCGCCGACACGGTGGCGCGGATGTCGCCGTAGCCGCCCTCGAGATCGGCCGACACCGGCACGGCCGAGGCCTCGACGATCGCCGCCACCGCCTTGATCATCTCCACCATCGGCATGCGCTCGCCGTCGGGCCGCCCGAGCGCGGCGGCGACGCCGGCGCTGGTGGTCCCGATGGCCGGCACCCCGGGCAGCGTCGACAGCAGCCGTGCCGATGCCGGGTCCCAGGCGTTGGGCAGCACGAAAAACCCGCTCCGGTGCAGCTCCCGAAAGTCCATGCGGCAAAGCCTAGGCAGCCGACACTTCGGGGAAGACCGAACCATCAGCCGAACGAGGCGATCCGCAGCACCCAGTCGTCGTCCCCGCCGTGGTTGCGGCCGGGCGGCGTGAAGGAGACGGCGCCGCGCCCGATCGGCGGGCTGGCCAGCCGGTAGCGGCCGTCGGTCGGGTCGTACCAGAAGGCGACCGCGCCGGGCCGCATCTTGGACATGTCCACGGTGATCGTGCGCGCGGTCGGCAGGTAGATCACGGCCAGCCGCCCGTCGGCGGTGCGCGCGGCGGTGGCGTAGTCGTTGTCGTTGACCGAACCCACGGCGCTGAACGTGCCGTAGCCGTCGACCAGGAACGAGTGGTCCTGGTCGGGCGCCAGGTCGTACCAGCGGCTGGACGCGAACAGGTCGGTCATCAGCTTGAACTCGCGCGTGCCCTGGGTGTCGACGTGGTCCTCCCAGCCCGGCTTGAACTGCCAGGTCCAGGTGCTGCCGTAGAACTGCCCGGTCGCGCCGCTGGTCATCGTCCAGTATTCCTGGCGCCGCAACGTCTTCGGGCCGGTGTAGTCGTGCTCGTCCTCGTAGTTGGCCTCGACCATGTAGGCCGGCAGCGGGTTCTCGCGGTTGTACTCCTTGAGCACCTGGGCGTAGGTCGGGTAGTAGGTGTACGCCGAGTCGATCTGGATGTACTGCCGCCAGCTCGGGTCGTCGAGCGAGCCGCTGGTCAGGTAGTTCAGCTCCACGGTCTGGAGATGGTCCGGGTCGGTCTCCTTGAGCCCGCGGGCCACGGCCTGGGTCAGGGCCCGGTCGTTCGGATCCTGCCAGGTCTGCAGGTCGCAGCCGTTGAACCAGACGATGTTGGGGTACTTGGCGAAACGCTTGCCCAGGAACTGCCCGAACGCGTGCGCCTTGTCGATCCCGTTGTCCCGCAACAACTGGAGATGCCCGCAGGTCTCGACCGGGGTGAGCCAGATCGTGAGGCCCTCGTCCCGGGCGGCGGCCACCATCTGCTCGGCCCGGTCCCAGTAGGCCGGGTTGGGCGTGGCCATGTCACCCGCGGTGGTGAACGGGGTGATGCCGTCGAAGGTGGCGTCGTCCGGGTGGCCGCCCTGGTCCGGCGGGACCAGCGAGTTGATCCACAGCGCGTTGAAGCCGCCCGCCCTGCGGTCGGCGAAGTAGTCCTCGGCCTGCTCCTGCGACATCGTCACGAACAGGCCCTGCGGCGAGTCGCCGGAGATCAGGTACGGCCGCCCGAGCTGGTCGAGCAGGTACCGGCCGTCGGCGCTGGCCGAGGTGGGCCAGGCGAACCGCGGGCCGGGGATCTCCGGCGACCGCACCGACGGCGTGGCCAGCACCGAGGTGGCCAGCACCGTCGCCGTCAGCAAGATCGGGATCCGCACGTTTCGGATCGTACGTTTCCCGGTGTGTGGCCGCAGTGCTTACGGCAGAAGATCTATCCGCCGCTGCGTGACCGGATAGCCGGCCCGGGCGAAGCTCTTGGCCATCCTGGTGTTGGCCACGTCGGTGCCGGCGACGATCTTCGGCGCGCCCTCGGCGGCCAGCATGTGCGTGGCCTCGGCCAGCAGGTCGTAGGAGTAGCCGTGGCCGCGCTGCTCGGGCACGACCGCGATGTAGCCGACGACGGGGTGGCGGTAGGTGTGGACCGGCGCGGCCAGCCCGACCAGTTCGCCGTCGGGCGTGTAGGCCAGCCGCCACCATTCGCGGGGGCTGGGCATCCAGCGCAGGATGTCGAGATCCTCCTGCGCCGAGGCGTCAAGGCCGTGCTCGGCGATGGTCCGCCGGACGTGCGCGTCGACGCTGGTCGCGTTGACCCGGCGGAAGACCTCGAAGATCACGTCGTCGTCGGGCTCGGGGCGGAACTCCAGCCGGCCGGGGCGTTCCGGCAGGCCGCAGTCGGGGGTCCAGCCGTAGGTGTACCGCTCGACCAGGAACGTCATGCCGGCCGCTTTGGCCGCGTCGACGCGGGCCGTGGCGGCGGCGTGCACCGCCGGGTCCTCGCGCCAGTTCGGCGGCAACGGGATCGAGTACTCGACGCGGAACGGCGCGGTACGCAACAGGTGCACGGCGGCGTCGGCGTCGGTGAAGTCGAACCAGTCCAACGCCTTCGGCTCGGCGTCGTCGGGTCCGGCCCACCACACCGCCCGCGCCACCACGACATCGTCGCGCAACGCCACCCAAGTCCACTCTGGACGGTAGTCGCCGGTGGCGTAGGTGGTGCCGAACGCGCCGTAGCCGACCAGCATCGGGTCGGGCATCGAGTCGAACAGGGACTCCTCGCCGGCCACGAGCGGCCGGACGATCAGATCAGACATTCGTGAAACTCCCGGGAATCGGTGTCGTGCTCCCGGGTCACGCCCTTGAGATCGGGTGGGAGCACGTGAACAGTCGAGTGACCATCGCTCCCACCTCCTTGTCGTCTCCGAAGGGCGCGCCGGCGATGCTAACCGGCCGGCGCGCCCGTGGCGAACGCTTTTTCAGCCGGTGGTGATGAACTTGTCCGGGCTGGTCACGACCGGGGACTCGACGTACAGGCCGCGGTACTCGTCCTGGATGCCGCTGTTGTGCACCTGAAGCGCCAGCGGGCCGACCTGGCCGGCCGTCTTGTCGGTGAAGTCCAGCACCTCGGCGCCCTTGCAGGTGGCGGCGCCGGCCTTGAGCGGGCAGCAGGCCATCCTGGCCACGCCGGTGGCCTGGTTGCCGATCAGCTCGCACTGGCTCCAGGTCCTGACGTCCCACTTGGTGTGCGGGAGCTGCTTGAACAGGCTGCCGCCGCCGTTGTTCTTGCCGGGGCGGTAGTCCCAGTGGCCGCCGTTGGGCGGCTGGAACTGGATGGCGCTCAGCGCGTCGCGGATCGGGTTGGTGGTGCCCCAGATCAGCACCGTCGGCGCGTGGTTGCCCTTCACCTGCCGGACGTTGAAGATCCAGCGGAAGGTGCCGACCTGCTGCTTGTTGTAGTACAGCCAGCCCCGCGAGGTGCCGTTGCCGTGGATGACGCCGTCCTTGGCCGACCACTGGCCGTCCTTCTGCGCCGTCCAGCCGTCGAGGGTCTTGCCGTCGAACATGGAGACGAGGTTCGGGTCGTTGTAGGGGTTGCCCTTGGGGGCCGCCTGCGTCGTGGGCGCCAGGAAGACCGCGGCCAGCAGGGAGATCGCGATGGTGACTATCCACAGTGGACGACGAACCATGATCCCTCCGAGCGTGAATCGGATATGTAAACCTTTTCATGCGCGGCGGCACCAGGTTACGAGCCGGTGAACCCCCCGTCAACCCCGGCGAGTCACGCTCTGGGACACACCGAATGCGAGTTTCCGGCAGAAGTGAGACTCGGGTCCAAGATCTGCTCGAAACCTCCATTCGGTGTGCCGGAGAGCGTGACAGTGAGGATGTAGGCGGTGGTCCTCCCGGCCCGGTCTGACCCCGAGCGTGACCGGCGTGATGCCTCGCGGGGGTTTCGGTCGGCGATGATGGGGGGATGACGGAGAACGACGCGCCGGGGTGGGACGCCATCGACGCGGCCCTGGCCCCGCTGTACCCCGAGGTGACGCCGCGGCACGTCGGTTACACGCCGCCGCCGATGCTTGGGGGCATGGGCCTGCAGGGCTGCTCGGCGTATCCGGCCGACGGGCACTGGCACTACGTCAGCTACGGCCTGAGCGAGCTGTACCAACCCGGCCCCGAGGACGACCCGGAGTGGTCGGGCTGGGGATTCGAGCTCACCTGCCGGGTCGTGCGGGGCGCGGAGGCCGAGGCCCCGCAGTGGCCGTTCGGCATGCTCAACGAGCTGGCCAAGCACGTCAACACCAACAAGGTCCTGCTCGAACCCGGGCACCGCATCGACCTGCGGCAGCCGATCACCGGCCACCCGCACCTGCCCGACGCCCCGCCGAGCGGGCTGACCGTCTACGCCCTGACGCTCGACCCTCAGCTGGGGGAGATCGACACCCCCAACGGCAAGGTCCAGTTCCTGCAAGCGGTGGGGGTGTCGGAGCGGGAGAAGGCCGCGATGCTCGAGACGAGCACCGCGGCCGTGCTGACCGGGCTGGCCGAGGGCAATCCGTTGCTGGTCACCGATCCGGCCCGCCCGGCCTGACTCAGTCGGCGGTGAGTTCGAAGACCATGGCCTGGCCGGGGCCCAGGAGCGGGGGCTGGACGCCGACCTGGGTCAGGACGGCGCCGGTGAGGGTGAGGCCCTTGGCCACCCACGGGGTCTGCTGGGCGAAGCGGCCGGCGTCGGGGGCGACCTCGGGCAGGGCGCGGAGCGTGTAGCGGCGGACGGGGTCGAGGCCGGGGAAGCGGAGCCGGGCCGGCACGGCGTCGGGGGAGGTTTCCAGGCGCACGTAGGCGAAAACGGCCTGGTCGTCGCCGACGACGCCGTGCACGAGCGAGCCGTGGTCGGTGTGGTCGGCCCGCACGGTCACGCCGCCGTGCAGCAGGGGCCGTAGTCGCTTGTATGCGGCGATCCAGGCGGTGAGCTGGGCCAGCTCGTCCTCGGACAGGCCGGTGAGGTCCCACTCCAGGCCGGCGTGGTCGAACAGCGCGGTGGCGCAGCGGAATGGCAGCTCGGCGACCCGGCCGGTGGTGTGGGCGTGCGGCGGCCCGACGTGGCTGCCGATCAGCTCCGGCGGCACGAGCAGCCCCATCCAGCGCTGGATCCGTTGCCGCTCAACGGCATCGTTGGTGTCCGACGCCCACACCCGGTCGGTGTGGGCCAGGATGCCCAGGTCGACCCGGGCCCCGCCCGACGAGCAGGACTCGATCTCCAGGGCCGGGTGCCGCGAGCGCAGCTCGTCCAGCAGCCGGTAGACGGCGAGGGTCTGGCCGTGCACGCCGGGCACGGCCTCCAGCAGGTCCCGGTTGTGGTCCCACTTGATGTAGTCGATGGCGTACTCGGTGACGAGGGAATCCAGGCGCTCCAACAGATAGCCGTACACCTCGGGCTTGGCCAGGTCGAGCACCTGCTGCCGCCGCCACGGCCGGGCCGGGCGGTTCTCGGCCACGAGCAGCCAGTCCGGATGGGCGCGGGCCAGGTCGGAGTCGGGGTTGACCATCTCCGGCTCGAACCACAGCCCGAACTGCATTCCCTTGCCCCGCACGTAATCCACCAGCGGGGACAGGCCGTCCGGCCACACCGTCGGGTCGACGAACCAGTCGCCGAGGCCGGCGGAGTCGTCGCGGCGGTGCAGGAACCAGCCGTCGTCCAGCACAAAACGCTCGACGCCGATCTCGGCCGCCCGGTCGGCCAGGGCCTTGAGCCGGTCGAGATCATGGTTGAAGTAGACGGCTTCCCAGGTGTTGAGCACGACCGGCCGCGGCGTGGTCGGATGCGACGGGCGGGCGCGCATCCAGGCGTGCAGACGCTCGGACAGCCCGTCCAAACCTTGGTCGGACCACACGAAAAACGCCCACGGGGTGGCATAAGCCTCACCGGGGGCGAGTCGGATTTCGCCGGGGCCAAGCAGTTCCGACGCGCCGAGTACGCCGACGCCCTCGGCCAGCCGCTCGGCGAAGTGCTCGTGGTTGCCGCTCCAGGCCAGGTGCACGCCCCACACTTCGCCGTGCCGGAAGCCGAAACCGTCGGTGCCGGCGACCAGCAGCCCGGTCGCGTCGTGACCGGTGCGGCCGCGCCGGCTCTCCCGCGCCCGCAGGCCGTGCAGGAACGGGCTGCGCTGCGGCGACCGCTCGCGGCACCAGCGGCCGGTGAGGTCGAGTAGTTCGGTGGCGTGCGCGGGGACCGGCAGCAGCAGCCGCAAGGCGTCCACGGTCCACGTGTCGGCCCCGGTGTTCACAACCTCGTGCCGCACCCGCAGCACGCCCTGCGGGTCGAGGTGCAGTTCGACGTGGAACTCAACGCCGGCAACGGGATCGGCGGCGGTGAAGCTGAGCGAGTTGCCGTCCACGGCGACCGGCGCGATCAGCTCAGGCCGCACGTGCGGCCAGGCGCCCTCGCGGTGCCCGGCCGTGCTCGGCCGCCCGAGCCAGCCCTCCTGTTCGGACGGCAGCAGGGTCAGCCGGATCGGGGAGTCCGTGGAGCTCGGCGGCACGCCCGGCGCGGCGGCGAGCACGAAGTCGCCGTCGACCGGCCCCAGGTCGGCTCCCCAGTGCAGCACTCGGGGCAGCCCGGGGCCGGCCTCCACGACCAGACCCGTCCCGTTCGCCGCCAAGGTGATCAGCTCGCTCATGAGCAGCAACCTAGGCGACGATCGAGAACGTTTTCAACTAGCGGACGGCCACCAGCACCCGATCATCACCCGACTGCCAGACCGTGCCGATCTCGCGGAAACCAGCTTCCCGGAGCAACTTCAGGTGCACGTCCAGTCGGGCGCCGACGCCGTGGTCGTGCGCCGGCACGGCCCGCTCGCGCCGCTGGGCCAGCAGGTCGGCAAACGTTTCCTCGGCCTCGACGGCGGCCCACCACTGCTGCCAGTCCTCGTTCTCGGTCACGCCCTGCCGGCCCTCGCGGCTCCGGCGCACCACCTTCTGCAGCTCGTGCAGCCGGGTCTGCTCGTCCACGAAGTGATCCCCGTTGACCAGCACGCCACCGGGCTCCAGCAGGTCGGCCAGGTCCCGGTAGAGCTGGCGCAGACCGTCTTCGGACAGCCAGTGCAACGCCGTGGTGGACACCGCGGCCTGCACCTTTCCGGCGAGGTCCAGCGAATCCGTCCACCCTGGCACGCCGAGTCGGGCCTCGACCAGGCGCACCGCCGGCGGCACGGTGGCGCGGGCGAAGGCCAGCAGCAGCGGGTCGGTGTCGATTCCCACGAAGTGGGCGGCGGGCAGCCGCTCCGACAGCCGGGTGGCCAGCGAGCCGGGGCCGCAGCCCAGGTCGAGCACGGTGGGCGACGAGTGCTGGCTGAGCGTGTCCGCCAGGACGTCGCCGATCACTGTGAAACGCAGCTCTCGATCGGCGATGTAGCGCTCCTGCTGCACGTCCCAGCGGCGCAGCCAGGCCGCCGCGACGGCGGGATCGACGATATCGGTGCTGGTCATGGGCCCTCCCCGGTTTCGGTCCTTACTGCAACATAGTTGCAAGAGGCCTGTGTCTCAAGGGGTGGACCGTCGATCGACGGATGTCGTCGGCGGCTAGGGTCTGCGACGATCCGTGCACAGAACGAGTTCGAGGTGGGGGAACACCCATGACCTGGCGACGACCGTCCCTGTTGGTGGCCGGCCTGTTACTGGCCGGCACGGCGACCGCGTGCGGCGGTGGCAGCCAGAGCGCCAGCACCGCCCCGTTCGATCCCGGCACCTGTCAGGGCGGCACGCTGGAGGTCCTCAACCAGAGCGACGCCGGCTCGCACCTGGACCCGGCCCGGCTCTACACCTCCGGCGGCGGCAACATCCCGTCGCTGCTGTTCCGGACGCTGACCACCAGAACCCGCAAGGCCGGCGCGGACGGCGCGAAGGTCGCGCCGGACCTGGCCACCGACACCGGCGAGCCCAACGCCGACGCCACGGTGTGGACCTACCACCTGCGCGACGGCCTGACGTTCGAGGACGGCACGCCGATCACCTCGGCCGACGTCAAGTACGGCATCGAGCGCGGCTTCGCCGCGGAACTGCCCGGCGGCGCGCCCTACCTGCACGACTGGCTGGTCGGTGCGCAGAACTACCAGGGCCCCTACAAGGACCCCAACGGGATCGCGGCGATCGAGACGCCGGACGCGAAGACCATCGTCTTCCACCTCAACTCGCCGCACGGCGATTTCCCTTACCTGGCAACGGCCACGCAGTTCGCGCCGGTGCCCAAGGCCAAGGACACCGGGGCCGACTACGAGAAGCACCCGATCTCCAGCGGCCCGTACAAGATCGAGACGTACGACAAGGGCAAGAGCATGGCCCTGGTCCGCAACACCGAGTGGTCGCGGGCGGTGGACCCGAACCGGCTGGCCTGCCCGGACCGCATCGAGGCGACCTACGGCCTGGACCCGGCCGTGATCAACCAGCGGATCTCCACCGGCACCGGCAACGACGCCAACGCGGTCACCACCGACACCGACCTCGGCCCGTCGGAGCTGGCCCAGCTCGACAGCAACCCGGAGCTGGCCAAGCGGGTGTCCAAGGGCGGCTTCCCGTACACGTTCTACCTGGCCTTCGACAACACCAAGGCCCCGTTCGACAACATCAAGGTCCGTGAGGCGTTCAGCTACGCCGTGGACCGCACGTCGGCGGTGAACGCGGCCGGCGGCAGCTCGCTGGCCTACCCGGCCACGACCTTCCTGCCCAACAACAAGACCATGGGCTACCAGGCCTTCGACTACTTCCCGGCTGGCGCCAACGGCGACCCGGCCAAGGCCAAGCAGCTGCTGGCCGAGGCCGGCTTCCCCAACGGCCTGACCGTCACGCTGGCCCACCGCTCCGACGACAGCGAGCAGGACGGCCCCAAGGTCGCGACCGCGGTGCAGGACGCGTTGCAGAAGGCCGGCATCACGGTCAAGCTCCAGAGCATCGACCACGACAGCTACGGGACGACCGTGAACAACCCGGCGACCCAGCCGCAGGTGGCGGTCGAGGCCTGGGGCGCGGACTGGCCGTCCGGCGGGCCGTTCCTGGTGCCGATCTTCGACGGCCGGCAGTACCTGGCCGGCGGCGGCAACTTCAACACCGCGCACTTCGACGACAAGGCCGTCAACGCCAAGATCGACGAGATCAACAAGATCACCGACCCCGACCAGGCCGCCCAGCAGTGGGGCCAGCTGGACGCGCAGATCATGAAGCAGGCGCCGGTGGTGCCGCTGTTCCACACCACCCAGCTTCGGCTGTACGGCAAGAACGTGCGCAACGCCTTCGTCAGCGACTGGACCGGCGTCTACGACCTGTCCCAGGTGTCCGTGAAGTGACCGAGGCCAGACCGGGTTTCCGGGTTTTTCTCGACCGGTTCCGCACCGACCGCGCCGCCGTGTTCGGCGCGGTCGTGGCGGGCCTGTTGGTGCTGCTGGCGATCCTGGCCCCGGTGCTGACCGCGCTGGAGGGCCAGGACATCTCCACCTTCCACAACGACCTGGTCGACTCGGCCCGGGGCGGAGTGCCGCTCGGGCCGCTGGGCGGCATCAGCGGCCAGCACTGGCTGGGCGTGGAGCCGCAGACCGGCCGCGACCTGTTCGCCCGGGTCGCCCAGGGCGCGCAGATCTCCCTGCTGGTGGCCGTGTCCGCGACCGTGGTGCAGGTTTTCCTCGGCGTGGTGGTGGGTCTGGCCGCCGGGCTGGGCGGCAAGCTGCTGGACACCGTGCTGACCCGGCTGGCCGACATCGCCATCGCGTTCCCGGTCATCATCTTCTCGTTGGCGCTGCTGACGATCGTGCCGGACAGCTTCCCGCGGCCGCTGCTGCTGGCCCTGGTGATCGGTGTGCTGGGCTGGGGCGGCACCGCCCGCATCAGCAGGGCCCAGACCTTGTCCTTGCGCACCAGGGACTTCGTCGCGGCGGCCCGGTTGTCCGGGGCCGGCGGGTTCCGGGTGGCCCGGCGGGAGATCCTGCCCGGCCTGGCCGCGCCGGTGATCACGTACGCGGCGCTGTTGCTGCCGACCAACGTGATCACCGAGGCGGCGCTGTCCTTTCTCGGCGTCGGCGTGCGGCCGCCGACCTCGTCGTGGGGCCAGATGTTGTCCACCGCGACCACGTGGTTCCGCAGCGACGTGATGTACGTGCTGATCCCCGCGTTCATGGTGTTCCTCACCGTGCTGTCGTTCACGTTGATGGGTGAGGGGGTCCGGGTGGCGCTCGACCCGCGCACCACCCGGCTGACCAGGAAGGCGGGCTGAGGTGCTCGGCTACGCGGTGCGTCGCGTCGGCGGCGCGGCGGCGGTGCTGCTGATCATGTCGGCGGTGGTGTACGTGCTGTTCTACCTGATGCCGGCCAATCCGGCCCAGCTGGTGTGCGGCATCAAGGCCTGCACGCCGGACCGGCTGGCGGTGATCTCGCACGGCCTCGGCCTCGACCAGCCGCTGTACCTGCAGTACTGGAACTTCCTGGTCGGGTTGTTCGCCGGACGCGACATCAGCATGGGACCGTCCACTGTGCACTGTGCGGCGCCGTGCCTGGGCTATTCCTTCCAGTACACCGAACCGGTGCTCCAGATGATCCTGGACCGGCTGCCGGTCTCCGGCTCGCTGGTGGTCGGCGCGGCAGCGCTGTGGCTGACCCTCGGCATCGGCATCGGCGTGCTGTCGGCGCTGCGCCGGGGCCGGTGGGTCGACCACACGGTGAACGCGCTGGTGCTCGGCGGCCTGGCGGTGCCGATCTTCATCACCGGTCTGCTGGCGCTGATGGTCTTCTGCGTCTACCTCCAGTGGATCCCGTTCCCGACCTGGGTGCCGCTGGACCAGGATCCGTTGCTGTGGGCCCAGAACCTGATCCTGCCGTGGATCGTGCTGGCCCTGACCACCATGCCGGTCTACGTCCGGATGTCGCGGGCCGGCATGCTGGAGACCCTGGCCGAGGACCACATCCGCACCGCCCGGGCCTATGGCCTGCCGGAGCGGCAGGTGATCGGCCGGCACGCGCTGCGCGGCGCCCTCAGCCCGCTGATCACGTTGGCGGCGCTGGACGTCGCCGGCATCCTCACCTCGTCGGTGCTCACCGAGTCGGTGTTCGGCCTGCCCGGCATCGGCCAGCTCACCGTGCAGGCGGTGCGCAACATCGACCTGCCGGTGGTGGTCGGGCTGGTGCTGCTCATCGGCTTTGTCATCGTGGTGTGCAACACGATCGCCGACCTGCTCTACGCGGCGGTCGACAAGAGGGTGAGCGTGTCGTGAGTCAATCCGTTGTGTCCGTGCGGGATCTGGTCATCGACTTCCGCACCGAGGGCGACACGGTGCGCGCCGTCGACGGCCTGTCCTTCGAGCTGGCGGCCGGCCGGGCGCTCGGCATCGTCGGCGAGTCGGGCTCCGGCAAGAGCGCGACCGCCTTGTCCCTGCTGGGTCTGCACCGCGGCGGCAACGCGACCGTGACCGGCGCGGTCGAGGTCCTGGGCACGGATGTGCTTGCGGCGTCGGACGAACAGGTGCGGCGGCTGCGCGGCGACCGCATCGCCATGGTGTTCCAGGACCCACTGTCCGCTTTGGACCCGTTCTTCAGCATCGGCGACCAGATCGTCGAGGTGTACCGCGCGCACAACAAGGTTGACCGCCGCGCGGCCCGGACCCGGGCGGTCGAGGTGCTCAAGCGGGTCGGCATTCCCGACGCCGCCCGGCGCGTGAACGCGTATCCGCACGAGTTCTCCGGCGGCATGCGGCAGCGGGCCCTGATCGCCATGGCCCTGGCGCTCTCGCCCGAGGTGCTGGTGGCCGACGAGCCGACCACCGCGCTGGATGTGACCGTGCAGGCGCAGATCCTGGACCTGATCCACGATCTGCGCGAGGAGACCGGGATGGCACTCATCCTGGTCACCCACGACCTCGCGGTCGCCGCCGGCAACGTCGACGACGTTCTCGTTATGCAGAACGGGAAAGCCGTGGAGCACGGACCGGCGGGATCGGTGCTGGGCGAGCCCTCGGCCACGTACACGCGAGAACTGGTGGCCTCCATTCCGCGGCTGGAGCAGCCGCGGGAGTCGAAGGTCCTCGGCGGGGAACCGTTGGTGCGGGTCAAGGACGTGCACCAGGTGTTCAGCGTCGGCTCGTTCCTCAACCGCGGCAAGGTGAACGCCGTCGACGGCGTCACCCTGGACGTGCTGCGCGGCGAGGCGCTGGGGATCGTGGGGGAGAGCGGCAGCGGCAAGACGACGCTGGCCCGGATGATCGTCCGCCTGCTGCGGCCCACGTCCGGGCAGATCCTGTTCGACGGCCGCGACATCGCCTCGGACAAGGAGTTGGCGTCGGTCCGGCGCGAGCTCCAGATGGTGTTCCAGGACCCGGTGTCCTCGCTGAACCCGCGGCGCACCATCGGCGACAGCATCGCCGACCCGCTGCGCGTGCAGGGCGAGGACGCGTCGAGAGCCCGTGTCCGCGAGCTGCTGGAGCTGGTCGGCCTCGACCCGGACCGGATCGACCGCTACCCGCACGAGTTCTCCGGCGGGCAGCGGCAGCGCATCGGCATCGCCCGGGCCATCGGGCTGCGCCCCAAGCTGCTGGTGTGCGACGAGCCGGTGTCCGCGCTCGACGTGTCGACACAGGCCCAGATCATCAAGCTGCTAGCCTCGCTGCGGACCGAGTTCGACCTCACGCTGATCTTCGTCGCCCACGACCTGGCCGTGGTGCGGCAGGTCAGCGACCGGGTCGCCGTGATGAGCAAGGGGGCCGTGGTGGAGCTCGGCGAGACCGACTCGCTGTACGACAATCCCACGCACCCGTACACCAAGTCGCTGCTGGCCGCCGTGCCCGTGCTCGACCCCGAGCTGGCCCGGCAGCGCCGACTGGAACGCGGGCAGCTGGCGTCGTGAGGACATTCCGCTGGCCCGCAGTCGTCGCGGTGAGCGGCGTGCTGGCCGCCGGGATCCTCGTCGCCTCGTACTGGGACCGCGTCGACCACACGGCCATCCAGGGCCGGTTTTCCGCCGCCCTGGGCGAATTGCGGTCCTCGGACATCGACCAGCGGATCCAGGGCGCGCAGGCCTTGCAGCGGATCGCTGCGGACTCGCCCGGCGACCAGCCGGCCGTGACCACCGAGCTCGCGTCGTTCATCCGATCGACCGCCGGCTCCGGCCACTGCCCCGACCAGCAGGTCGCCGTCGACGTGCAGGCCGCACTCTCCGCGCTGCGGCTGCGCACCCCGGCCAACGACCTCGGCACGGTCGTCGACCTGCGCGGGACGTGCCTGAGATACGCCGAGATCGCCAACATCAGCTTGGTCTACGCCAACCTGTCCGGCGCCGATCTGAACGGCGCCAACCTCAGCTGGTCGGTGCTCGACGGCGCCGACCTCACCGGCGCCGATCTCAGCCAGGCCAACCTCAGCTACGCTCACGTGGTGGACGCGCGGATGACCTCGGCGAACCTGCGCGACGCCAATCTCGTCGGCGTCACTGTGAACTACTCCCGCTGACCGCTCGTTTCCTTGCCGTGCAAGAAGAGTTCGGCCGGAGTTTGCCACCCTCGCGGGTAGCGTGCCATGAGTGGCTGAACTGACTCGTCGTCGTTTGCTGGGCACGGCCGCAGGCGCCGCGCTCACGTCCACCATTCTGCCGCCCAACCTGCTCAAGGCCATGGCGGCCGAGCCCGAGAACCGTCGCGGCTCGCTGCGGGACATCGAGCACGTGGTGATCCTGATGCAGGAGAACCGTTCCTTCGACCACTACTTCGGCACCATGTCCGGGGTGCGCGGCTTCAACGACCCGCACGCGCTGCGGTTACCGAACGGGCGCTCCGTCTTCTACCAGCCCGACAGCGTCAACCCCGACGGCTACCTGCTGCCCTTCCACCTCGACACGCGCAAGAGCAGCGCGCAGGCCATCCCGTCCACCAGCCACGCCTGGAGCGTCCAGCACGACGCCTGGAACGGCGGCAAGATGGACAACTGGCTGCCCGCGCACCGCAAGGCCGACGGGGCCAACGGGCCGTACGTGATGGGCTACTACACCCGCGCCGACATCCCCTTCCAGTTCGCGCTGGCCGAGGCCTTCACCATCTGCGACAGCTACTTCTGCTCGATCATGGGGCCCACCCACCCCAACCGGTTCTACCTGATGACCGGCACCAACGACCCCAACGGCCTCGGCGGCGGGCCCGCCTTGGACAACAGCGGCGTCAACTACACGTGGAAGACCTATCCCGAGCGGCTGACCGAGGCCGGCGTCAGCTGGCGGGTCTACCAGCAGACCGACAACTACGGCTGCAACGCCCTGGAGTTCTTCAAGCAGTACCAGACCGCCGGTGTTGACTCCCCCTTGTGGCAGAACGGAATGGTCAAGTACCCGGCCGGCAGGTTCGAGTACGACGCCATCAACGACCAGCTGCCCACCGTGTCGTGGATCATCCCCACGTCCAAGGAGTCCGAGCACCCCGACTACCTGCCCGCCGCCGGGGCCGCCTTCGTCGCGTCCAAGATCGACGCCATCGCCGCCAACCACGAGGTGTGGCGCAAGACCGCGTTCATCCTCACCTACGACGAGAACGACGGCCTCTTCGACCACGTGCCCCCGCCCGTGCCCGCTGCCGGCACCCCCGACGAGTTCGTCGGCGGCCTGCCCATCGGCGGCGGCTTCCGGGTGCCCACCACCATCGTCTCGCCGTGGACCCAGGGCGGCTGGGTCAGCAGCGAGACCTTCGACCACACCTCGGTCCTGCGCTTCCTGGAGCGGCTGACCGGCGTGCCGGAGCCCAACATCTCCGCCTGGCGCCGCAAGACCTTCGGCGACCTGGTGTCGGCGTTCCGCTTCGGCGACAAGCCCGCCTCGCCGCCCGTGCTGCCCGACACCCACGGCCCCCTGACCCTGGCCCAGTACGAGGTCGCCACCCTCCCCAAGCCCGTCCTCCCCACCAAGAACCAGACCCCACCCACCCAGGAGCCGGGCCAACGCCGCCACACCTGATTTTTGTGTCATGAAGGGCCCCATACTGACGTTCAACGTCAGTATGGGGCCCTTCATGACACAAGTAGGGCGGTGGGTGGTTAGTGGGGACGGGGCGCTTCGGGCGATGCCGGCTCGTGCGGGTCAGCGAGTGAGACGGCCGGCCTTGGCCTTGCCTTCGCCGCTTCGTAGGCGGTTCTGAGGTCCGAAACCACACCAACGGGATCGTCGCGCAGTCGGGACGGCAGGGTCTGGACGACCACGATGCCAGCGCCGGCGTATCGGGTGTTGCGCGCGACGGTTCGGGCGTAGCCCTTGGCATCGGAGTGCCACTCGAACGAGTCGATCTCCCAGGCGAGCGCCACGTCGTCGCACCAGGCGTCCGGGACCGCGATGAACCGGCCGTCAGGTCCGTGCACCGGGTGATTCCACGTAGCCTTCGGCAGCTTCGCTCGGCGCCACAGACGCAGAGCGTGTGCCTCGGCCACAGACCTCGCGCCGTCGCAGACTTCCATCAGCACTCGCCGCGGAAGCGCCGTACCGCGTTGACTGCCTGAGTCCAGCTCGGCGAGCAGGTCCGACGGACTGCATCGGCCACGCTGGACAGCCTCCGTGAGCAACGCGCGAACCGGGTCGGCGACCCGCCAGCGTCGTACGGCGTCGAGGACTGCTCGGTCGACCGGCGCGAGTGGTATGCCCTCACGCAGTACCTTCACCGGAAGGTGGATCGTTCGTTCTACGTGCACGAACCCGGCACTGCGCACGCGGCTCTGGTGTGGCAGGAGCAGATGAACCGCATCGCCGTCGGGCACCTGCCGCAGGCCGTGCCGGCGAGCGGCCTCGGTACCGGTCACCATCGCCTGTGGGCCGCCGTGCAACAGCGCCGCGGCAACCCGCTGGCTCATCGTGGGACGTCCGTTGGACAGCATCACGATGCCGGGTAGCAGCCAGCGCCATGGGCCGCCCGGCTGACATCGGCGATACGACGTGCCTTCGGGCACACCGAGCCTGCACAGCTCCGAAACCTTGATCACTTCGTCGTGGCTCGCCCGCAGCAGGTGGTCGGCGCGGGTTGCCCAGTTTCCTCGGATCATGCCTCGATGCTGCTCCGCGACCCTGACAATCCCCGGAATCCGGGCGCGAAGGGAGCTTTCCTCTCGTTCATCGTCAGGAAGGGCCCCTTCATGACACCGAACGTCATGAAGGGGCCCTTCCTGACGTTCAACGTGAGGATCGGTCCCTTCGCGGGGGAGGAATCACTTGGTGGGCAGGAGGATCGCTGAGGGGTGGGCGGCGTCGTGGAAGATCTCGACGGTGGTCCGGTGCGGGATCGAGGCGGTGGGCACGGGGTCGTCGCCGCCGAGGTTGCGGGCGAAGCGGGGGAAGGCGCCGGCGGAGACCTGGACGCGCAGGCGGTGGCCGCGGCGGAAGACGTGGGCGGTGGGGGAGAGGTCGACGGTGACCTTGGTGATGCCGGCGGGCCGCACCTTGACCAGGTCGTCGCAGATGTTGATGGAGCGGCCCCGCTGGTCGACGTCGCACAGGCGCACGAACAGGTCGCAGGCGGGACGGTCGGCCCGCAGCCACACCTCGGCGCTGACCTCGCCGATGACCTCCAGGTCGGCCTCCAGCACGGGCGAGGTGAAGGTCAGGACGTCGGAGCGGGCCTCCAGCCGGCGGTTGTCGACCGGCCCGGCGCCACGGGCCTCCAGCTTCGCGCCGCCGACCGAGGGGGTGGGGTCGGACGGGTCGTAGGTGAAGGTGGTGGGCACGTCGAAGCCGCCGGGGGTGGGCCCGAGGGCGTTGCCGGACAACAGGTGCCAGCGCTGCGGCGTGTACCCGGCGGGCGGCCACTGGTCGAACTCCCGCCACTGCTTGACGCCCATCACGAACAGCCGCACCGGGGCCCGGTAGGCGGGCTTCGATCCCCGGGCGAGCGGACCGGCCCAGCGCACGGTCTCCCACAGCGAGGCGGCCAGGCCCTGGGGATGCGAGTGGTACCAGGGTCCGATGGTCAGCCGCGGCGGCCGGCCGGCGGCGACGAGGGCCTGGTAGTCGCGGAGCTGGTCGGCCAGGAAGATGTCGTACCAGCCGGCGATGGAGCTGACCGGCACCTTCACGTCGGCGACCGAGGCGCTGAAGTCCTCGTCCTTCCAGTACGGGTCGTCCTGGTCGTGGTGCAGGCATTCCTGGTAGAACGGCCACTCCCGGCCCAGGGCGGCCTTGTCGCCGTCCACCAGCGGCAGGGTGCGCATGGCGGCCTCGACCCGCTTGGCGCCGCCGAACAAGCGCCGCAGGAGGGCGAACCGCCGCTCCTGGGTGGCGGTCATGGCCGACCAGCTCAGCAGGGTCTCCAGCTCGATCCGGCCGGGCCGCAGGAAGGCCAACGCCAGCCGGGACGAGGTGACGTGCGGGATCATGGCCTTGACCGGCACGGGAGCGTCGGCGGCGACGACCCACTGGGTGTAGCCGAGGTAGCTGGCCCCGGCCAGCACGACGGAGCCGTCGAACCACGGCCGCTCGGCCAGCCAGCGCAGCGCGGCGTGCCCGTCGGCCCGCTCCTGGCGCATGGCCCGGAACTCGCCGCCGCCGGAGCCGAAGGTGCCCCGGGAGCTGACGATCACCACGTGGAAGCCCCGCTCGGCCAGCAGCCGCCCCATCATCCAGCCCAGCGGTCCACGGCGGCCGTACGGAGACCGCACGAGGACCGTGGGCACGGTGCCGCCGCCGACCGGCCCCCAGTGGTCCGCGAGCAGCGTCACACCGTCGTCGGCGGGGACCGGCAGGTCCCGCTCGACCATCACCTTGCGCACCGTCGCCGGCGGCAGCTTCAGCAACCGTTGCGCGACCCAACCAGTCACCGTCATCGCCCCAGCCTGCCACGGCTACTCTGCGTGCGCGTCCGGTACCGCGACCACGCAGGGCATTCGGGTGATTACCACCGGTTTCGCTAGGCCGAGCGTGTGGTTCTGGGTGAACCGGGATTAAACGGGCGCGCGTTCGGGCATCGCCATGGTGCATTCTTGCTGGTACCGGCCCAGTGAGGCAGGGGAGGTGCCCACAATGCCCGACAGCTCGGCGGCTCTTCCGCTCCGCGACTACACCCGGCTCACGTTCGGTGAGCTGGCCCAGGCAATCCTGAGCCTGACCGCCCACGAACTGCACCAGTTGTTGGGTTACGAATGCGTGCACGCGCAACGCGAGCCCGTGTTGGCGTTGCTGCGGGCCCGGCTCGCGGAGTTAGGTCGCGGGGTCGCCCCTTCGGGCACCCCGACGTTGTTCATTCCCGAGCAGGCCGGCAGCCCGGAGAACCTGCCGGTGATGCCCCGGATCGACACCGAGGTCGAGGGAACAGAACAGGGCCGTCCCGCGTTGTGAGAAGTGGTCGGCGGCGAGCGAGCCGCGATGACCGCGTCGATGACCCCTCACATCCGCGGATGGCGGCAGTCCCGAATGCCGCCCGCAGGCGCCCCGCCGACCCGAACGCCGTTCCGGGACCAGTGTCCCCCGTGCCGGCCCGGAACGGCGCGCCCGAAGGTGCGCCCAGCCCCGCCTCGTTTCCCGTTTCGACACCCGAGACGTGATCAGAAATACATGAACCCTTATTTCTGGAGTGAAATCCGTGTCGAGGGGGTAAGAGAAGGGGCAGAGGTCGGGGAAAGGAACCTGAGATGAGCGTGGACAGCGACTTCACGGGATGGGCCGAGCCGCAAACAGACCGCGTCGTGCGGCCGGAGCCGGAGGGCCGTCACCGTGCGGACACCGTGAGCAACGGGATCAGCGTCGACGAGCTGCTGCTGCGGGTTCGGCAGAGCCGGAACTGACGGTCGAACGCGGTGTGACGTAGGCGACGTCGGCTACCGGCGTCACGCTGCGTGGAATTAACCGTCCCGTTCTCGCGTTGGACGAACTGCGGACACACCGAGAGGGGCCGACCGGCTCCCGGGATCCGCTCTTCCGAACGTAGCAGAGCAACCGCCCTGCGCGCTCGGGCCGACGTTGACGTGAGGAGGTCATCGTGGCGGAGGTCAGGACGCCCCGGCAGCGGGCCGCGACCGACGGCGACCAGGACCTGGTGCGCCACTACCTCGCCGACATCGGGACCACCCCGCTGCTGACGGCGCCGGAAGAGGTGACGCTGGCCCGGCGGATCGAGGCCGGCGTGTACGCCGCCGAACTGCTCCGGACCGGCGAGCTGGGGGGACGGACCCGTGCGGACCTGGCCATGGTGGCCAGGGACGGCGAGCTGGCGCGGGACCACATGATTCGGGCCAACCTGCGGCTGGTGGTCTCCACCGCCCGCAAGTACAGCCACCGCGGGCTGCCGTTCCTGGACGTCATCCAGGAGGGCAACCTGGGGCTGATCCGCGCGGTCGAGAAGTTCGACTACGCCAAGGGCTTCAAGTTCTCCACCTATGCGATGTGGTGGATCAGGCAGGCCATCGAGCGCGGGGTCGCCGAGACCTCGCGGGTGATTCGGCTGCCCGTCCACGTGGTCGAGCAGGTGAACAAGATCGCCAAGGCGGACCGTCAGCTGAACCTGAAGCTGGGCCGGGAGCCCTCGCCGCAGGAGATCGCCGACGAGGTGGGCCTGCCGGTGGCGCGGGTGGACGAGCTGCGCCGCGCCAGCCGCGAGGCGACCAGCCTGGACGCCACGGTCGGTGAGGACGGCGAGACCAGCATCTCGGACCTCATCGAGGACACCGAGTCGGTGCGGGCCAGCGAGGTGCTGGAGCGCGAGGCGATGAACGAGCAGGTGCGCGCGGTGGTGAACACGTTGCCGCAGCGTGAGGCGCTGATCGTCAGCCTGCGGTTCGGGCTGGACGGCGGCAACCCGCGCACGTTGCAGGAAGTCGCCGAGCGGGTCGGGCTGACCCGCGAGCGGGTCCGGCAGCTGGAGAAGGGCGCGTTGGCGCAACTGCGCAATCCGGAGCACAGCCGGCCGCTGTTGGAGTGGGCCAGCTGAGCCGAACCCGAGGTGCTTGATCGGCCGAGTGGAGTAATACCACCGGTAACCGGTGTACTCAAACGTGACTCGGCCGGTCCGCAAGCTACCTTCGTACCGTGTTCCCCCACAGACCTCGTTTCCTGGGGCCACGTTCCGTAGCGATCGCGTCACTGCTCGCACTGGCAGTGGTGGCCGCCTGCGGAACGCCCGCTCCCGCCGTGAAGACCGGCATCGGCGTCACCGACAAGACGATCCGGCTGGGCGTGCTCAGCGATCTGTCGGGGCCCTTCGGCCCGCTGGGCGAGGCGGTGGTGCAGGGCAACCAGCTGTATGTGGACAAGCTGAACGCCGAGGGCGGCATCTGCGGCCGGCGGATCGAGCTGGACGTGCAGGACACCGGCTTCGACTCCAACAAGGCCACCCAGCTGTACTTCAAGATGGAGCCCAGCGTGCTGGGCCTGCTCCAGGTGGTGGGCAGCGAGATCACCAGCCGGATCACCCCGGACATGCTCCAGCAGCAGGTGATGGCCGCGCCCACCTCCTGGTCCAGCGACCTGCTGGGCAACCCGTACATGGTCGTGGTCGGGGCCACCTACGACCTGGACGTGATCAACAGCCTCGACTACCTGGTGCAGCAGGGCAAGCTGCGCCAGGGCGACACCATCGGGCACATCTACCTCAACGACCCCGAGTACGGCGGCGACGCCCTCAAGGGCAGCCAGTTCGTGGCCGACAAGCTGGGGCTGACGCTCAAGGCCATCGAGGTGCCGGGCAACAAGGCCGACTTCACCGCCGAGATCGGGCAGCTGAAGGCGGCCGGGGCCAAGGCCGTGGCCATCAGCACCTATCCGCAGCAGACGGCGATGGCCGTCGGCACCGCCGCCGCGGCCGGGCTGAACGTGCCGTTCCTGGTGTCCAACCCCGGCTTCGACCCGTCGGTGCTGTCCAGCCCGGCCGGTCCCGCCGTCCAGGCGCTGGTCCTGGTGTCCTCCTCGGTCGCCCCGTTCGGGGCCAAGCTGCCGGCCGCCGAGGACCTGGCCGTCGCGTACAAGGCCAAGTACCCCAACGGAAAGCCGTCGATGGCGGTGGACTACGGCTACGTCGTCGGCATCGGCTACGGCGCGATCCTCAAGCGCGCCTGCGCCGAGGGCGACCTGACCCGGGCCGGGGTGCAGAAGGCGTTCCACGAGCTGACCGGTGTGGACACCGGCGGCCTGACCGCGCCGCTGCTGTTCTCGTCCTCGAACTACCCGTCCAGCCGGCAGTCCTTCGTGCTGCGCCCCAACCCGAACACGCCCGGCGGCCTGGACATCGTGGACCCGCTCAAGGAGTCGGACCTGGTCCGGCAGCGGATCGGCTGAGTTCGTGCCGCCTTCGGCGTCGCGGCTCGGCCCCCGGGTAGCCGATGCCGCGCGCTCTCCTGCGTCGGCGGGTCGACTACCGTGCCTTCCACTGTGGACGGACGAGGCTGGGGTGGCGGCGGGCCAGATGGGCGGGGCTGCCCGCCGCCATCAGCATCAGCTCCTGGTCCGGGGTGGGGGTCCCGTCGGCCATGGCCTTCTCGGCCAGCGCCAGCGGGATCACCTCGGCCAGCCGCTGGTTGGGGATCACCGGGCGAGCCGGTCGCCGGCGGAACAGGCGCGCGAGGGCACGGAGACCGAGCATGGCGGGTCCTCCTGAAAGCCGCGGAACGACAAGTGTGACAGCGGCCACCGCGGTTCGGCTGTCCGCCGAACGGGGCCGTTGATCAGCGCCAGAAGGCGGCGATCTCCGCGGCCAGCGCCCGGCCCTGCCGCTGGGCGGCGGTCGCGGTGGGCGTGCGGACGGACGGATCCAGCGGGTTGGCGCCCATGGCCGCCAGCACCGACTCGTCCGGCTCGACCACCAGCACGGTGGATCCCTGTGACCGCAACGATTCCACCTGCTCGGCGAGGTCGTCGACGCCCTCCATCGCCATCGCCTGCAACACCAGCACGACCTCGTGCCCGGCGGCCAGGTCGGCGTTCTCGGGGCTGCGCACGCCGCCGTCGACGTAGCGGGTGTCGCCGATGGTGACCGGGGGCCACACCGCCGGCACCGCGCAGCTGGCCGCCACCGCATCCACCAGGGACACCCCGCTGTCGCGGTCGAAAACCCGTTCCTCGCCGGTGTTCGCGTCCACGGCGACGATGAGCAGCCGCTGCTGCGACGGCCACGCGTCGACCGGCACCCGGGCCTCGATCACCGCGCGCCGCTTGGCCTCGTCCACCGTCTCGGCCAGCAGCGCGACCCGGCCGATCTGGCGCCGCAGCGCCGCCCGGTCGGTCGGCGCCTGCCCCAGGCCGAACAGCTCGCCGACCTTCTCCATGTCGATGTCGGCCGCGATCTCCGGCGTCTGCTTGGCCGGATCCACCTGGCGGGCCAGCAGTTCCGCCAACGGCAGCCCGCCGGCCAGCTGCGCGGCCACCGCCGAGCCGGCCGAGGTGCCGACGACCAGGTCCGCGTCCCGCAGGACGACACCGGCCTCCTCCAGCCCGGCCAGCAGTCCGATCTCCCAGGCGATGCCGGCCAGTCCGCCGCCGCCCAACACCAGTGCGTGTCCCATTAGCCGATCATCCCAGGGTCGAAGGTCCCGGCCGAATGGGCCTCTTGTCGCTGTCGCCGCGGCCGATTCCGGTCGACCATGGGCCCATGAGTCTCGATCAGTCTGCCACGGGGACCGACTCGACCGGGCTCGCCGTGTTGGACGACGCGGAGTGCCTGCGGCTGCTGGCGTCCGTGCCGCTGGGCCGGATCGCGGTCAGCGACCGGGCCCTGCCGTCGGTGCTGCCGGTGTACTTCCTGCTGCTGGGGCGGACCGTGCTGCTGCGGGTGTCCGGCGCCGGCCGGCTGGCCGCGGCGACCAGGGCCGCGGTGGTCGCGTTCGAGGCCGACGAGATGGGGCCGTCGGGCGGCTGGAGCGTGCTGGGCATCGGACGCACCCGAACGGTGCGTCCGGACGAACGCGCTGCGGCGAGTGGGCTGAGACGGTGGGGTGTTGGCGAGCACGACCGGTTCGTGGCGGTCGGACTGGAGATGCTCACCGGACGCCGGCTGCCCCCGCCGACAGGGTGATCGGCCCACGCCCGTTCGGCGGTGACGCGGACGGCGTCGGATCTGGATCATCATGGGGTCGCGGGGCGGAGCTGGAGTGAGGTTGTGCGGGAGCGGAGACCTGGGTCTGCGCGTTCGGAGCGGTTGCAGGGGTTGCTGGACGCTGTGCTGTCGGTGTCGGCGGGCATCGAGCTGGAATCGACGCTGCGCCGGATAGTGCGGGCCGCCGTGGATCTGGTGGACTGCCAGTACGGCGCGTTGGGGGTGCTCGGCCCCGATCGTGAGCTGGCCGAGCTGGTCGAGGTGGGCTTCGACGAGCACACCCGGCGGCGCATCGGCGCGCTGCCGACGGGTCACGGGCTGCTGGGCGTGTTGATCCACGACCCCAAGCCGCTGCGGCTGGACGATCTGGCCGCGCACCCGGCGTCGACCGGGCTGCCGCCGCACCATCCGCCGATGCGAACGTTCCTCGGCGTGCCGGTGCGGGTGCGGGACGAGGTGTTCGGCAACCTGTACCTGACCGAGAAGCGGGATTCCGGCGGGTTCACCGAGGAAGACGTGGCTGTGGTGGAAGCGCTCGCGACGGCGGCCGGGGTGGCCGTGGAGAACGCGCGGCTGTTCGAGCAGAGCCGGCGGCGGCAGCGGTGGCTGGAGGCGTCATCGGAGGTCCGGGCCGAGCTGCTGGCCGGCTGCACCGCCACCGACGCGTTGCAGATGGTGGCCAACCGGGTGCGGGACCTCGCGGTCGCCGACCACGCGCTGATCCTGTTGGTGGACGAGGAAGACGACGTGCTGCGCGTGCACTCCTACGCCGGGCCCGGCGGGCCCTCGCTGGTCGGCCGGCAGCTGGCCGACGGGGATTCCGCGCTGGCCGCGATCACCCGTGACGGCGTGCCGCGGCTGATTCCCGCCCTGGCCGAGGAACTCGGCGGCGAGTTCGGCCCCGACGCCGTCGGCTTCGGGCCGGCCGTCGCCGTCGCCCTGCGGTCGGCCGGCGGGGCCACCGGCGTGCTGATCGCCGTGCGCAACAAGGGATCCCGGGCCCTGGAGCCCTCCGAGGTGCCGCTGCTCAGCTCGTTCGCCGACCAGGCCGCCGTGGCCATCGAGTTCGCCGAGAAGCAGCGCACCCAGTGGCTTCTGGCCGTGCTCGCCGACCGTGACCGGATCGCCCGGGACCTGCACGACCATGTCATCCAACGGCTTTTCGCCACCGGCCTCGGCCTTCAGGGCACCCTGCGCCGCGCCGCCGATCCCGATGTGCGGGCCCGGATCCAGAAGGCCGTCGAGCAGCTCGACGAGACCGTGCGGGAGATCCGCACGTCCATCTTCGACCTGCACACCTCCGGCGGGAACGGCATGGAAGGCTTGCGCCGCAGGCTGTTGGACACCGTCGCCGAGCTCACCGCCGACGCCACCCCCACCCCGTCGGTGCGGATCTCCGGCGCCGTCGACACCCTCGTGCCGCCGTCCGTCGCCGAACACGCCGACGCCGTGGTCCGGGAAGCGCTGAGCAACGCCCTCCGCCACGCCGGCGCCACCGAACTCACCCTCGCCGTCGACGCCGGCGAGGACCTCGTCATCCGCGTCGGCGACGACGGCGTCGGCATCCCCTCCGACGTGCGCCGCAGCGGCCTGGCCAACCTGGCGGAGCGGGCCCGCGCCTGCCGCGGCACCCTTGACGTGACGGCAAGGGAATCCGGCGGCACCCTCCTGACCTGGCGCGTGCCCCTGCCCTAGCGGCCCGGGAGTCTGGCGCGTGTCGTCATGAGCAGCCCCCGAATCAATCCAACCAGATCAACCTGGCAGTCCCCGGTGACCAGCACTCGGCCGCCGTTGCCAGGTTCGCCGCGTAGGCTTGAATCGGGGGCTGCTCAGTTGCGGTCGCGGCTGCGGAGTTCCGTCGCCAACACGGCGACCTGGGTGCGGCGCTGCATGCCGAGCTTGGCCAGCAGGTGCGAGACGTAGTTCTTCACGGTCTTCTCGGCCAGGAACATGCGTTCGGCGATCTGGCGGTTGGTCAGGCCGTCGCCGATGAGCTCCAGCACGGTGCGCTCCTGATCGGACAGTTCGCGCAGCGGGTCGGCGTCGTCGCGCTGGCGGCGCAGGCGGTTCATGAGGGCGGCGGTGGTGCGACCGTCCAATAGGGACTGACCACCCGCTACAGTGCGGATGGCGGCCAGCAGGTCGTGGCCGAGGACCTGCTTGAGCACGAAGCCGGCGGCGCCGGCCATGATCGCGTCGAGCAGGGCCTCGTCGTCGGAGAACGAGGTGAGCATCAGGCAGTGCAGTTCGGGCGTCCGGGCCCGCAGCTCACGGCACAGCTCGACCCCGTTGCCGTCGGGCAGGCGCACGTCCAGCACCGCCACGTCCGGCCGGGTCGCGGGGATCCGGGCCAGCGCCTCGGCGGCGGAGGCGGCCTCGCCGCAGACCAGCAGGTCGGGCTCGTCGTCGAGCAGGTCGGCGATGCCGCGCCGGACGATCTCGTGGTCGTCGACCAGAAACACTCGGGTGGGCACACCCAACTCTAGTCAGAGGCCCGCGAACCGTGGCAGTGTCGAAGGTCCTGTCGAAAGAAGTGAACAACATGTGGCCTGGAGGCGTCTTCACGTTCGGGAGTGATCTCAGCCAGACCGGCGACGTTCGGAGGGACCGTGGTGCTGACCCGGCGCAATTCCGGTGACCAGTGGACCAAGTTCGAGGCGACCACGCTGCTCAACGCCATTCGGCACGCCCCGGTGCTGCACCCCGAGCGGCCGTACGTGCTTCAGCTGGGCGAGCGGGCCGCCTCCCTGTTCGAGTTGGGCCCGGGCACGCGCTACGAGCGCGCGGGCGTGAACCGGCTGCTGTACTGCGGCACGGCCCTGGCCAACCTGTTCCTGGCCATGCGGGTGCTGGGCTGGCGCTCGACCATCGAGCTGGCCGGCGACGGCACCGCCCCGGACCTGGTGGCCACCGTGAAAGCGGTGTCCCCGGCCCCGGCCACCGACCGGGAGACGCTGCTGCACCGCCAGATCGAGCGGATGCCGCCGTACTGGGCCGAGCCGGCCGAGTGGGTGCCGGACTCGGCGGCGGTGGCCAAGCTGGTCGCGTCCAACTGGTGCCCCGGCACCGAGCTGCGGCTGCTCAGCGATCGGGCCGCGGCCATGGAGACCGCGCGCCTGGTGCTGCACGCCGGCAGACGCATGGACGGCGACCGCTGGTGCGCCGACGAGCTGGCCCCGTGGCTGGAGCCGCAGCAGACCACGCCGGTGGCGCAGGTGGCGGCCCAGCTGGGGCCGCTGGCCACGATGTCGGCCGAGCCGTACGCGGACGCGGTGTGCTCGATCGCCGCCCGGCTGGTGGCCGACCCGGTGCTGGTCGTCACCACCAGCGGCGACTCCCCACGTGATCACGTGCTGGCCGGGGCGGCGATCCAGAACGCCCGGCTGGCCGCGTCGGCGTTCGGGCTGGCGGTCCGGCCGGTGACCCGGCTGATCAAGCTGGACGAGGTGCGCGAGGGGCTGGCCCGCCAGCTCGGCAAGGGCGTCCACCCGCACGCGCTGCTGCGGATCGGCGGGCTGCCGACCGCCGTGTGACCAGATACCGCATGACAGGCAGCCTGAGGTTTACCTAGGTTGCTGGTTGTGAGCAGTCGACTGGTCGCGGTCATCGTCGCGGGTTCGTTCTTCATGGAGCTGCTGGACGGCACCGTGATCAGCACGGCCCTGCCCGGCATCGCGAGCTCGTTCCACGTCGGGGCGGTCGACGCCGGCCTGGGCGTCACGGCGTACCTGCTGACGGTCGCGGTGATGATCCCGCTGAGCGGCTGGCTGTCCGACCGGTTCGGCGCGCGGCCGGTGTTCTGCGTGGCGATCGTGCTGTTCACGCTGGCCTCGGTGCTGTGCGCGGCCTCCCAGACGCTGTGGCAGTTCGTGCTGGCCCGGGTCGTGCAGGGCGTCGGCGGGGCGATGATGGTGCCGGTGGGGCGGACCGTGGTGCTGCGCGGCGCCGCGAAGGCGGACTTGATGGCGGCCACCGCCATCATCACGTGGCCCGGCCTGATCGCCCCGGTGCTGGGCCCGCCGATCGGCGGCGTGATCACCACCTACGCCTCGTGGCGCTGGATCTTCCTGATCAACGTGCCACTGGGCCTGATCGCCCTGGTCGCGGCGCTGCTGGTGGTGCCGGCCTCGCAGCGGCAGCGGCGACCGTTCGACGGGCTCGGCTTCGCGCTGAGCGCCGTGTCCATCGCTTGTCTGGTGTACGGCCTCGACCAGGCCGGCAGCGGGGCCAACTGGCTGCTCCCGACCGTGCTGCTGGTCATCGGCCTGGCCGTCGGCGCGGTGGCCGTCCGCCACGCCCTCCGTCACGCCACGCCTTTGCTGGACCTCTCGCCGCTGCGAATCCGCACCTACGCCGCGACCTCGGCCGAGGGCTCCCTGCTCCGGCTGGCGATCAACATGGTGCCGTTCCTGCTGCCGCTGCTGTTCCAGGTCGGCTTCGGGCTCAGCGCCGTGACCTCCGGCTTGTTGGTGCTGACCGTCTTCGCCGGCAACCTCGTGATGAAGACGATCACCACCCCGACCGTGCGGCGGTTCGGCTTCCGCCCGGTGCTCGTCGGCAACGGCGTCCTGGTCGCCCTGTCCCTGGCCGCGTGCGCCCTGTTCGGGCCCTCGACGCCGTACTGGCTGATCTCGGTCGTCTGCTTCCTCGGCGGCGCGTTCCGCTCCCTGGAGTTCACCGGCGTCAACACCCTCGCCTTCGCCGACGTCCCGGCCGCGAGCATGAGCGCCGCCAGCACCCTCAACGCCACCATCACCCAGCTCTCCACCGGCATGGGCGTCGCCGTCGCCGCCACCGTGGTCAATGTCGCCGCCGGCGGTGGCCCTCCCACCGTCCTCGACTTCCGCCTCGGCTTCCTCGTCGGCGCCGCCATCGCCCTGGTCGGGGCCCTGCTCTTCCTCCGCCTCGACCGCACCGCCGGGGCGGTGGTCAGCGCCGGCCGCACCAAGACCCGCGCCGCCCGCCCCTGACCTCGACCTCGCCCACTCTTCGCACGCTCACCCCCCGCCCGCCACCTCTCCCCGCCGCCCATCCGCCGCGCACCGCCCCCTCCTTTTTCGCCACATGTGGCGAAGGGAGTCGAATGTGGTCCACATGTGGCGTTTGCTTTCGAGAATATTGCCGTGGCGGAAAGTGTGCCATGAGAGAAAAGTTGCTGGATTGGCAAGATTGTGGGTACTGTGGCCGGCGTGACGGGGTTGCGGGAGCGGAAGAAGCGGGAGACCCGGCTGGCGTTGAGCCAGGCGACGATCCGCCTGGTGATCGAGCGCGGCTGGGAGCAGGTGTCGGTCGAGGACATCGCGGCGGCGGCGAACGTGTCCGAGCGGACCTTCCGCAACTACTTCGCCAGCAAGGCGGAGGCGGTCGCCGCCAGCCACCTCGAACGGGCGCTGGTCGTGGCCGACGAACTGCGGGCCCAGCCGGCGAGTGAGCCGCTGTGGCCGTCGGTGTTCGCGGCGGCGAGCAAGAGCCTGCGCGCTGGTGGGTCCGAGGCGGCTGGGCCGGGCCGCGAGTCGGAGTCGGCCAGCAGCGGCGTGGGCGGCGGGGCGTCGCCCCGTGACGAGGCCTATATGGCACGGGTGAAGTTGGTGCTGGCGCATCCGTCACTGCACGCCGAGTTGCTGCGGGCCGACGACATCGCCAAGGAGGAGCTGGCGGCGGCGATCGCGGAGCGGCTGGGGCTGGACGTGGAGCGGGATCTGTTTCCGCGGCTGGCGGCGTCGGTGTCGGCGGCGGCGATCGCCACGGCGATGCGGCACTGGATGGTCAACGACCCGACGGGGTCGGTGATCGAGGTGCTGGAACGAGCTTTTACGGAAATCGGCCGGGGACTGCCCGTGCCGGAGGGGGAGTCATGAACGTGATCATCGCGGGCGGCGGCCCGAACGGACTGATGCTGGCCTGCGAACTGGCGTTGGCGGGGCAGCGGCCGGTGGTGTTGGAGCGGCTGGCGGAGCCGAGCCGTGAGCCCAAGGCCAACGGCCTGGTCGGCGAGGTGGTGCGGCTGGTCGACCACCGCGGCCTGTACGAGGCGCTGGCCGGACGGCCCGGCCCGCCGCAGCCGAACAGCGGCTACTTTCCTTACGCCGGCATGTATTTGAACCTGGGTCTGCTGGACCGGAGCCCGCTGCACGTGCTGCCGGTGCCCCAGCGGAAGATCGTCGCCGTCCTGACCGAGCGGGCGTTGGCGCTGGGCGTGGAGATCCGGACCGGGCACGAACTCGTTGGCCTGGAACAGGATGGCGATGGCGTGACGGTGCGGGTCGATGGCCCGGAGGGGCGCTATTCGTTGCGTGCCAAGTATCTCGTCGGCGCGGACGGGGCCCGCAGCGCGGTGCGCAAGCTGTGCGGGATCGACTTCCCGGGCGTCACCTACGATCGGACGACGCTGCGCATGGCGCACGCGATCGTGCCGGCGGACTGGATCGACCCGGTGACGCTAGGACTGAAGGTCCCCGGGCACGGCATCGCGTTGCCGTTCATCGGGATTCGCACCGAGCAGGGCGGCTTCTCCTACGCGCCGCTGCCGGATCATCCGCCGACGATCGCCACCACCGAGTGGGACCAGCCGGAGGCCGACGAACCCCTGACCATGGACGAGATGCGGGCCAGCGTGCGCCGGGTGCTCGGGGTGGACCTGCCGCTCGGCGAGCCGACCGGCGACGGGCCGCATCTGCTCAACCGCCTGACCAAGGGCAACACCCGGATCGCCGAGCGGTTCCGGGACGGTCGGGTGTTCCTGCTGGGCGACGCCGCGCACATCTACTCGGCCGGTGGCGGCGGCCTCAACCTCGGCATGCAGGACGCCGCCAACCTCGCCTGGAAGCTGGCCGCCGCCATCGAGGCAACCGCCCCCGACGGCCTGCTCGACACCTACGACCGCGAACGCCGCATCGCCGCCGAACGCCTGGTCGTCTACGCGTCGGCGACCGCCGCCCTGCTCGCGCCCGGCAGCGACGTCACCGCCCTGCGCACCCTGTTCGGCGAGATGCTGGCCGACGCGTCCACGGTGCGCCGGGTGGCGGAATTGCTTGCTGGCTCGGACATTCGCTACGACATGGGCATCGCCGACGCCCACCCGCTGGTCGGCCGCTTCGCCCCGCCCATGGACCTGGTGACCCCCGACGGCCCGGTCCGCCTGGCCGAACTGGCGCGCACGGCTCGCCCCCTGCTGCTCGACTTCACCGGCACTTTGGACCGCTTCCAGGGCCCGGTGGACGTGATCACCGCCGAGCCGCTCGAAGGCCTGCCGGCCGCCCTCCTGATCAGGCCCGACAACTACGTGGCCTGGGCATCCGACGACCCCGACGCCGAGGGCCTGACCGCCGCGCTCGACCGCTGGTTCGGGGCCATGGCGACGAACCAGCTCTGATCCTCGGTCAGCCACCGGTCCAACCGAAGCCCGGCGGCGGCCAGCTCGGCCTCGACGTCCGAAGTGGACAGCCGGAGGGCGGTGTAGGGGTGCTCCCAGTGGTGGTCGGGGGTGTCGTAGTGGGCGGTGGCGGAGACGAGGTCGCCGGTGCGGACGATGTCGCGGACGCTGATGGTGACGGATCCCAGCCGGCGTGGGGCGGTGTCGAGGGAGTCGAACCAGGCGGGTGGGGTCCACTGCACGACGACGAGATCGCAATGGTGGGCGGCGGTGGCCAGAAAGGCTTGTCGCAGCGAGGGATCCGGGGTGTTGATGAGGTTGCTGGCCAGTAGGGCGGCGTCGAAGCGGCGGTCCAGGCGTAGGGACTCGATGTCGGAGAGGACGGGCTCGACATCCCGGAGGTGGGCCAGCATCTCGGGGGAGTTGTCGACGCCGGTGACGGGATGTCCCAGCGCGGCAAGGGGTTGCGCGATGCGGCCGGCGCCGGCGCCGAGATCCACTACGGTCGCGCCGGGCGGGAGGGCCCGGTGGATGATCTCGGGCTCGCCGGCGGCGGGAAGTAGGGCGTAGAGCTCGACGGGGCAGCCGTCACGGGTGGTGGTCACGCGGACCATCGCACGATGTCGGAGAAGGCGGCGTTGCCGCCGCACAGGACGAGGCCGAGTCGGGCGTCGGGGCCGACCTTGTCCAGCACGAGGCGGGCGGCGGGCATGAGGCAGCCGGCGGCGGGCTCGGCCCAGACCTTGGCGTGCTCGGCCAGCTCCAAGGTTCCTTGCACAGCCTGGGAATCCGACACGGTCAGCACATCGGTGACCAATGTGGACACATGGTCGTAGGCCAGCGGCGAGGTGGCCGGGGCGCAGAGCGTCGACACGAAGGACGACAGCTTGGTCGGCACGGGGCGGCCGGCGGCCAGGGCGTCGGACATGGTTCGGGCGCCCTCGGTTTCCACGCCCCAGACGCGAATTCCGGGCCGACGGGCGGTCAGGGCGACGGCGACGCCGGAGATCAGGGCGCCGCCGCCGATGCTCACGAGGACATCGGTCAGCTTGTCGGCGTCGTCGCTCAACTCCAGACCGACGGTGCCCTGACCGGCCAAGACCACGGGATCGGCGAAGGGGTGCACGAGGGTCAGGCCACTCTGCTGGAGCTCCTCGGTCAGCACGAAGGCGGCGGTGACGTCGTCGGTGAGCCGCACGTCGGCCCCGAAGGCGCGGGTGGCCTCGACCGAGCGGGCGGGGGCGGTCTTGGGCATGACCACGGTCGCGCGCACGTTGAGCGCCTCGGCCATCAGCGCCACCCCGATGGCGTGGTTGCCGCCGCTGACCGCGACGACACCGGCGGCGCGCTCGGCCTCGGTGAGCGTGAGCAGCTTCGCCGCCGCCCCGCGGGCCTTGAACGACCCGCCGAGCTGGAGCAGCTCCAGCTTGGCCGTCACCGGCACGCCGAGCAGCGCGGACAGCCCGGGGCTGGGCAGGGTCGGCGTGCGCAGCACGTGCCCGGCGATCCGCTCGGCCGCCGCCTCGACGTCCCCGATCTCGACCACAGGCCACTCCTTTGCGAAAACAGCGACAACGTCCGCCGGTCGGCCCCGCATCCTCGCCCCATGAACGATAGCTACGACCCAGTTGCTGGACCTTCTGCGCTGACCGGATGATGAAGTGTGCACTGGCGAGCCCTGAGTCCCCGGCGACGGTTGCTGTTCGCCCTGATCGCGGCGGCGGTGGCGGCGCTGGTGGTGGTCATCGTGGCCGCGCTGATGCCGGGCCCGGTGACGGCGATCCGCACCGACAAGCCGGGCACGGTGATCCTGGTGCCGGGCTTCGGCGGCGACCGGAACTCGCTGCAACCCCTGGCCGACCGGATCCGCGCCGACGGACGGCAGGCGCAGATCCTGACGCTGCCCGGAGACGGCACGGGTGACCTGCTGCAACAGGTTTCGGTGCTGGACAAGGCGGTCGACGACGCGATCGCCGCCGGCAGCCCGTCGGTCGACATCGTCGGCTACTCGGCCGGCGGCGTGGTGACCAAGCTCTGGATCGCCGACGACAACGGGGCGAAGCGGGCCCGCCGGGTGATCACCCTCGGCTCCCCGCTGCACGGCACGCAGCTGGCGGCCGCCGGCAACGCGCTGGCCCCCGGCGCCTGTCCGACGGCCTGCCAGCAGCTGGCCCCGGGCAGCCCCGTGCTCGCGCCCATCGGCGGCGCGGCCGGGCTGCCGTGGATGTCGATCTGGACCGAGGACGACCAGACCGTCACCCCGCCCGACACGGCCCGCCTGACCGGCGCGATCAACGTGTCCCTGCAACAGCTCTGCCCCGGCGTGCGGGTGGCCCACGAGCAGCTGCCGACCGACGCCCGGGTGATCGCCCTGGTCCTGGCCGGGCTGGGCCAGGCGACGCTCACCGCGCCGTCCGAATGTCCTAGGGAGGGTGTTTCATAGGGAATGTCCCGATGCTCGGCCGCCACCGATCCCGACAAGCTGCGGCAAATCGAGCAGAAGGACAGCAATGAGACGCATCATCACGGTGTTGGCGCTGGTCGCGCTGACGCCGCCGGCCGTCGCGTACGCTGACAGCACGCCGGGCACCACGACGCTGGTCAGCTTCGAACCCGACGGTGTGACGCCGAGCCACGGCAGCAGCGGCGAGCCGTCGATCTCGGCCGACGGCCGGTTCGTGGCCTTCACCTCCGACTCGCCCGGCCTCGTCCCCGGTGACACCAACCGGGCCACCGACGTGTTCGTGCGGGATCGGCAGACCGGCGTCACCACCCGGGTCAGCGTCTCCTCGACCGGCGCGCAGGCCGACAACGTGAGCCAGGCCCCCTCGATCTCCGGTGACGGCCGCTACGTGGTGTTCAGCTCGTACGCCTCGAACCTGGTGCCGGGCGACACCAACCGGCGGTCGGACGTCTTCCTGCACGACACCCAGACCGGCACGACCAGCAAGATCAGCGTGGGCTCGGTCGGCGACCAGGCCAACTCCGGCAGCTACCGTCCGGTGATCTCGACCGACGGGCTGTTCGTCGCCTTCGAGTCGGACGCGAGCAACCTGATCGCCCACGACGACAACGGCCAGTCCGACATCTTCGAGTACAGCCGCCAGTGGAACACCCTCTCGCGGGTCAGCGTCGACGCGAACGGCCTGGAGTCCAACGGGTTGAGCTGGCAGCCGTCCATCTCGGCCGACGGCCGCTACGTCTCGTTCGCCTCCGAGGCCAGCAACCTCGTTCTCGGCGACACCAACCACTACGGCGACGTCTTCGTGCACGACCGCCTGGACTCGCGCACCGAACGGGTCAGCATCGGGGCCGGCGGGGCCCAGGGCGACAGCGTCAGCCGGTTCGCCCGGATCTCCGGCGACGGCCGCTGGGTCGTCTACATCTCGTACGCCTCGACCCTCGTGCCGGGCGACACCAACGACGAGAACGACATCTTCCTGTACGACCGGGAAACCTCGACCACCACCCGGATCGACCTCGACCCGGCCGGCCAGCAGCTGCGACACGGCACCACCACCAACATCTTCCCGGCGATCTCGACCGACGGCCGTTTCGTGGCCTACGAATCCGCCATGGACGAACTGGTGCCGGGCGACCACAACTACGCGGGGGACGTCTACCTCTGGGACCGGGCCACCGCCACCACGTCCTGGGCCAGCGTCGCCACCGACGGCGCCTTGGGCGACTACGGCTCGTTCGAACCGGCCTTCTCGGCCGACGGCCGGCATCTCGCCTTCGCCTCGACGGCCAAGAACTTCGTGCCCGGCGTGTCCGAGTTCGGGCTGAGCTCCAACGTCTACGTCCGAGAGTTGGCCGGCTGATGCGACGCACCCTGACCGTGCTGGCCGTGCTGGCACTGGCCCCGGCCGGCCTCGCGCAGGCGGACCCCGCGCCGGCCACGACGACGCTGCTGAGCGTGGCCACTGACGGCACCGCGGCCGGCGGCAGCTCCCTGCCGGCGATCACCCCCGACGGCCGCTACGTGGCCTTCGCCTCCGGCGCCCCGAACATCGTGGCCGGCGACACCAACCGGGCCACCGACGTGTTCGTGCGGGACCGGCAGACCGGCGTCACCACCCGGGTCAGCGTCGACTCGACCGGCGCGCAGGCCAACGACCGGAGCTGGGCCCCGTCGATCTCGGCCGACGGCCGCTACGTGGTTTTCCTGTCCGACGCCACGAATCTGATCGCGAGCGACACCAACCGGGCGCAGGACGTGTTCCTGCACGACCTGGTGACCGGCGCGACGAGCCTGGTCAGCCGGGGCTGGACGGGTGGCTGGACCGGCGAGCAGGCCAACAGCCAGAGCTTCCACCCGGTGATCTCGGCCGACGGCGACTACATCGCGTTCGACTCGTACGCGAGCAACATCGTCAGCGACGACACCAACGGCGTGCACGACGTGTTCGAGACCGAACGGGCCAGCGGCTACACCATCCGGGTCAGCATCGACTCGAACCGCTTCCAGGGCAACGGAATCAGCCAGCGGCCGTCGATCTCGGCCGACGGTGAGTACGTCGCGTTCGAGTCGGACGCCTCGAACATCGCCCTGTTCCCGGACACCAACCGGGCCACCGACGTGTTCGTGCACGACCGGCTGTCCGGGCGCACCGACCGGGTCAGCCTCAATCCCGATGGCACGGAAGGCAACCGCCCCAGCCGGTACGTGGCGATCTCGGCCGACGGCCGCTACTTCGCGTACACCTCGTACGCGTCGAACCTGGTGCCGGGCGACACCAACAACAGCAGCGACATGTTCCTGTTCGACCGCACGCGGAACACGGTCACGCGGATCAGCGTCGGCCCGAACGGCCAGCAGCGGCCCGGCGGCACCACCCCGGACATCCTGCCGTCGATCACCCCGGACGGCCGCTACGTCGCGTACGAGACCGGCGGGGACGATCTGGTGCCCGGCGACGTCAACTACGCGTGGGACGTGTTCCGCTGGGACCGCGACACCGCGACCACGAGCCTGATCAGCGTGGCCACCGACGGAACCCAGGGCGACCGCAGTTCGGTGACGCCGTCGATCTCCGCCGACGGCCGGCACATCGCGTTCGTCTCGTACGCGCACAACTGGGTGCCCACCGGCCTGCCGGACAACGCGATCAGCGGCAACGTCTTCGTGCGCGACCTCGGCTGATCACGAGGTGATGTCCTTGGTGGCGAGGTTGGCCCAGGCCGCGCCGAAGAAGACCGCGACGTAGCCGGCCTGTAACAGCAGGCCCTTGTCGATGGAGTCCCAGAAGATGGGGTCGCGGAAGAAGTCCACCCACGACAGCCAGTAGTCGGTGGGCAGGTAGGGCCGGACCGCGGCGGCCGCGTCCAGGGTCTGGAGCACGGCGCTGGTGATCAGGATCGACAGCGCGCCCAGCGCCGCGCCCAGGGACGAACTGGTCAGCGTGGACAGGAAAAGGCCGATCGCGCCGAAGCCGATCATGGCCACGACGATGTAGCCGATGGAGTACAGCAGCCGCACGGTGAGCTGCGTGTGCGTGAGGGAGATGCCCGACAGCGAGGTGGCCGCGCCCGCGGCCGCCCCGCCGGCGGCGCTCGTGCCGGCGCCGAACAGGATCACGCCCACGACCAGCGAGGACACGACCACGCAGGCGATGGCCAGCAGCACGAAGGCCACCAACGCGATGATCTTGGCCGTGAGCAGCCGGGTCCGCCCGACCGGCCGGATCAGCAGGTAGCGCAGCGTGCCGCCGACCGCCTCGCCGGCGATCGAGTCGCCGGCCACCACCGCCACCGACAGCGGCAGGAAAATGGGCAGCACCAAGGCCAGCGCCGCGGCCGGGAAGAGCAACCCGTTGCCCCGCACGGCCGACAGGAACGCCCCGCCCTGGCCCGGCGGGGGCGCGAAGTCGGCCGTCTTGAGGAACACGCCGACGATGATCGGCAGCGCGCACAGCAGCAGGATGTTGACCCAGATCCGGGGCCGCAGCACGAGTTTGCGCAGTTCGACGGTGATCATGACGCGTCCACCCGGTCCGAGCCGGCCCCGGTCACCTCCAGGACCACCTGTTCCAAGGTCCTGCGTTGCTCGGTGATCGCCGCGACCCGCAGGCCGGCGGCGACCAGCATGGCGTTGAGGGCGGCGGGATCCTCGTGGCGTATCAGCAGGTTCTCGCCCTCCCGGGTGACGAGTTGACCGTTGAGCAGCGAGGCCACGTCGGCGGCGTCGGGGCTGCGCAGCTCGATGAGGCCGGTGGCGCCGCGCACCGTGTCCAGTTCCTCTTCCAGGACAAGGCGTCCGCGGTCGACGATGCCGACCCGGGTGCACAGCTGCTCGACCTCGGACAGCAGGTGACTGGACAGGAAGACGGTGGTGCCGGCCTGGTTGAGGGCGATCAGCAGGTCCCGGATCTCGCGGATTCCCTTGGGATCCAGGCCGTTGGTGGGCTCGTCCAGAATGAGCAGCCGGGGTTTGCGCAGCAGGGCGGCGGCCAGCCCCAGCCGCTGCCGCATGCCCAGCGAATACGCCTTCACCGGACGGCGGTCGATGCCGGAAAGCCCGACCTGGGACAGGGCTTCCTCGATCCGATCGCGCCGGGTGCGCCGGCTGCCGCCGGGGCCGCCGGCGTCGAGCAGGGACAGGTTCCTGCGCCCGGAAAGGTGCGGATAGGCCGCCGGACCCTCGACCATGGCGCCGATCTGCGGCAGCACGTCGCCGCCGCTGCGGGGCATCGGGCGGTCGAGCACCTCGATGCTGCCGCTGGTGGCGTAGACCAGGCCCAACAGCATGCGCACCAAGGTCGTCTTGCCGGAACCGTTGGGCCCCAGGAAGCCGTAGCGGTCGCCGGGCCGCACGTTCAGGTTCACGGCGTCCACGGCGAGCACCGAGCCGTAGCGTTTGGTCAGCCCGTGAGTGACGATCATGGGCGCCTCCTCGGCAGGGTGGACAGCTCGGCGGCGGCCTGGGTCAGCAGCGCGGGGTCGACGACGCCGGCGACCAGGAAGGAGCGCCGGTTGGACCGTTCCACCAGCACGGAAAGCGGGGCGATGGTGAGCAGTGTGCCCTGGCCGGCCGGCAGTGTCACGGTTTTGCCGCCGACCTTGCCGATGGCGTTGACCACTCCGTCGGACACGTTGCGCGGCAACGGAACGACGACAAACGCGGCCAGGCCCGTGCCGTAGAAGCCGAGCCCCCGGCCGCCGCCGGCGCGGTCGGCCTGGAGTTGGCGGCCGGCCAGCGTGTCCGGCAGCGGGAACTCGCCCAACGCGCCGGCCACGTCGGGGGCATCGGTGGCGGTGAAACCGCTGTCCGGCGAGGGTTTCGGCGTGATCACGTCGTCGTCGGGACGCCGCGTGCTCACCGACTGGAAGGCCGTCACCACGAACGGCGCGGCCTGGCCCTTGGCCGTCACCTCGACCCGCAGCGGCAGGCCGGTGCCGGGATCGGCCCAGATGTCGACGTGGCCGATGGCCGTCTGTGGGTCGGACGGCGTCACCCGCAGCCCGGCGGCGTCGATGCCGGCGACGCGTTGTGCCGGCAGTGCGGCCACTTTCCCCTCGCCGGCCAGCACCCGGCGGGCCAGGTCGGGCGGCAGCAGGTCGCCGCCGCGCGGCAGCCGGATCGGCTGGTCGCCGACGACCTCGGTGTACTGGTTCTGCCCGTTGTCCCAGACGTACTGGCTGCCCGGCACGGTGTAGGTGTCGCGCTCGCCGACGCCGGAGATCTCGTCCACCCGCCAGTGCTGCGGGTCCACGTACCAGGACCGCAGCCGGGTCACGCCGCCGAGCAGCGACGTCACCTCGGACAGGTTCGGCAGGTCGGGCAGGCCAAGTGAACCGGTGCTCTCGGCGTAACCCTGGTAAGGGAGGTTCGCCGAGGCCAGCACCCGGGTGCGTAGCACACCGGCGTCCAGACGCGCGGACGCCGGCAAGGCGGCCAGCACCAGCGGCGCGGCGACCAGCGCCGCCGCCACCACGGCCACCACCGCCCACCGCCACCGCGTCCGCGCCACGTCACCTTTCTACGCCTGCCGGGGGCGGTTCGGTTGTGTCGAATCCTTACGGATGTGGGACAGGTCACGCCCGGAAACGGCGACGCCACCGTTTCGGGTGATTCGTGCGGTCCAATTCCGAAGATCAAGTGAATGTCGACCTGCCGGATCACGTTTTGATCGCGACACGATGTCCGGTCGATATCCTTGCTCACGTCGATTTCACCTGCTTACGTTGGCGCCGGGTCCGGAAACGGGCCCAGCGGTGCCGATCCGGCGAGCGCCCAGCTCCGTCCGGAAACCGGATCGGGTCACGTTGTCGCGTGAAGGGAACCGTCGGACGGAGGGCGCGTGCGCCAGGCGCGGTGGGAGAGGCAACGATGTCGCATCGTCGAGTGAATCGGCGGGTCGTCGTGGGTTCCGCAGCCGGAATCGCGGCGCTGGTTTTGTCGGTCGGCCCCATGGCCGGATTCGCGCAGGCGGATTCCGGCGTCAACTGGGACAAGGTGGCCGCCTGCGAGAGCGGCGGCCGCTGGTCGGCCAACACCGGCAACGGCTACTACGGCGGCCTCCAGTTCTCGCCCGGCACCTGGGCCGCCAACGGCGGCTCCGGCTCGCCGGCGCAGGCCAGCCGCGAGGAGCAGATCCGGGTCGCCGAGAACGTGGTGCGCTCACGGGGAACCGGCGCGTGGCCGAACTGCATGTTCGGTGGAGGCGGCCATTCCGCCCCGGCCCGCAGCGCGCCGGCCGCCCCGCGTCTGACCCCGCCGCGGCCCACGGCCGAGGCGCCGGCCTCGACCGACAACCCGGCCGGCGACTACACGATCCAGCCCGGCGACACCCTCAGCGGCATCGCCGACCAGCTCGGCGTGGCCGGCGGCTGGCAGCGTCTGGTCGAGCTGAACCCGGCCGCGCTCACCGACCCGGACCTGATCTTCCCGGGCGCGCGCATCGTCACCAGGTAACGCACGAAAGGGCGGCATGCCGGCACTCCGCCGGCATGCCGCCCTGTTTTAGGGTCGTCCCATGGATCTTCTTCGCCAGCGGTTCGAGACGCTGACCACCGCGCACATCGCCGACGCCTGCGTGCGGGCCCAGCTTCCGGTGCGGTGCCAGGGAGTTCACCCGGTGGTGGCCGGCGACAAGACCGCCGGGCGGGTGCTGCCGGCCCGGCACGCCGGCAGCGTCGACATCTTCCTGGAGGCGATCGAGGGCGCGGCCGCCGGCGACGTGCTGGTGGTGGACAACGGCGCGCGGCGCGATCACGCCTGTGTCGGCGACCTGATCGTGCAGGAGGCGCAGACCGCCGGGCTGGCCGGCGTGGTGATCTGGGGCCTGCACCGCGACACCGACGACGTGCGGGCGATCGGCCTGCCGGTCTACAGCCTCGGCGCGCTGCCGACCGGCCCGCTCCAGCCCGAGGAGCGCGCGGCCGAGGCGCTGACCTCGGCGCGGGTGGGGGAGTGGGTCGTCGACTCTTCCGACGCCGTGTTCGCCGACGACGACGGCGTGATCTTCGTGCCGATGGCCCACGTCGAGGACGTGCTCGCGCTGGCCGAAGGCATCCGGGACAAGGAACGCCGCCAGGCCGACCTGGTGCGCGAGGGCCAGACCCTGCGTGACCAGCTCGGCTTCGCCGACTTCCTGGCCCGGCGCGCGGCGGACCCGGCGCTCACCTTCCGCGAGCACCTGCGCCGGGTGGGCGGCGCCGTCGAGGAGTGAGCTAGCTCGGCACAGGGTCCGCGCCGCGCCGGCCGCCCGGACGGCAGCGCAGCAGCCGGCCGATCATCAACCGGGTTCCGCGCAAGGCCCCGTGCCGGCGAATGGCCTGCGCCGCGTACTCCGAGCAGCTCGGTTCGAACCGGCACACCGCCGGCCGGTTGGCGCTGATCTCCCGCTGATACACCCGAATTGCCGCGATCATCACTTCTGATGGCTTTCGGGTGCGCGGCAGCGCCGAGCCGGCGGCGACCAGAAGATGAGGAATAGTCAGCAGGCCCAGGATCAGGCAGTTGCCGTCACAGCTTTCCGCTATGCAGCAACCACTCTCGATCAGGCAGGCGTCCCGCCAGCAGGAGGATCCGCCGCCGCCCCGGTACCGGCGCGGCTCATGGTATCCGTCGTCGTAACGCCGGCGGCGTCGCATGAAGGGCACTCCGCCACTGTAACCACGTCAGCTGTGAGTCAGGGCTTGATCCACTGAAGCCACCACCGTGACCAACTGATCGACCCCGGTGATCTGCAACGGCCGCAGCACCGCCCGCTGGTCGGCCACCACCAGCAGGTGCAGCCCGCGCACGGTCGCGTCGTGCTGGAGGTCGACCAGCACGTGCAGGCCGGCCGAGGCGAAGAAGGTCACATCGCTCAGGTCCAGCACCAACCCCGCCGGCTGCGCCGCCACCGCCTCCGTCACCACCGCCCGGAGCCGACTCTCCTGCGCCATGTCCACCTCGCCCGTCACGTGCACGACGGCGACCGAACCGATGCGTTCCACGCTGATCGACATGGCCGGGACTCCCTCACTCGCCCGTAGCGAACCGCGCGGGCTGTGCTCTCAACCGGCGGCGTCAACCGTAGGCCGCTCGGGGACCACCGGCAAGAAGGCGGTCAGCCCTCCCGAAGCCACGCCCTGATCTCGGGGCCGTGCTGGTCCAGGGCCGGCGGCGCGAGGTCGTAGCGGGGCGGGGTGGCCGAGAACGTGAGCGGGTTGCGGACCGTCGGCACGCCGCCGGCGTCGACCACCGGGGCCAGCCCCAGCTCGGTGGCCAGCTCGACGCCCTGGGCGACGTCGTTGATCGGACCACACGGGATGTCGGCGTCGGTGAGGATGCGGAACCACTCCTGCGCCGACTTCGCGGCCAGCCGGGCCAGCAGCAGCGGCCGCAGCGCCTCGCGGTTGGCGTTGCGCACGGCCATGGTCGCGAAGCGGTGATCGTCGGCCAGTTCGGGCGCGCCGACAGCGGCGGCCAGCCGGCGGAACTGGCGGTCGTTGCCCACAGCGATGATCAGCTCGCCGTCGCCGGTGGCCATCGGCTCGTACGGGTAGAGGCTGAGATGCTCGTTGCCCATCCGGTGGGGCGCCACGCCGCCGGCCACGTAGGCCGAGGTCTGGTTGACCAGCGAGGACAGCGCCGCCGACAGCAGGTTGGTCTCGATGTGCTGGCCCTGCCCCGTGACGTCCCGGTGGTGCAGGGCGGCCAGGATGCCGGTCGCCGCGTGCAGGCCGGTCATCACGTCGATCACGGCCACGCCGGCCCGGTACGGCGGCCCGTCGGGCGCTCCGGTGAGGCTCATCAGGCCGGACACTCCCTGCACCAGCAGGTCGTAGCCGGGCAGCGTCGCCTCGGGGCCGAAGCCGCTGATCGAGCAGTAGACGACCGCCGGATTCACCGCCGCCACGTCGTCGTAGCCGAGGCCGAACCGGGCCATGCCGCCCGGGCGCAGGTTGTGCACCAGCACGTCGGCGCGGCCGGCCAGCCGCCGGGCGACCGCGTTGTCCTCGGCATCGGCCAGGTCCAGCGCGATCGACCGCTTGTTCCGGTTGACCGAGAGGTAATAGGTGCCGACCCCGTTCCCGTCGGTCGGCGGCAGCCACTGCCGGGTGTCGTCGCCGTGCGGGCTCTCCACCTTGATCACGTCCGCGCCCAGATCGGCCAGCAGCATCGTGCCGTACGGCCCGGCCAGCACCCGGGAGAAATCGGCAACGACAATTCCGTCCAACGGTCCCATGCCCTCAGTAAAGTGCACGCCCCGGCCGGGCTTCGCGTGCACAATCTCACCGTTTCCGCCGACGGTGTGAATCAGCGCCTGGACGCCCCGTTCGGGGATTTCGACGGCGACGTGTTCGTGCTGACCCACCACGCCCGCCCGGCGCTGCCGATGGACGGCTACCGGGTGGCCCGGACCGCTTCCAGCGACGCCGTCACCCACGTGGCTTGAACGCGCTCAGCGCTGAAGGTCCGCCACGATCTCCGTCAAAGCCTGGTGGACAAGGGAAGCTCGGACGGGGTCGGCGAGGTCGGCCTTGGCCGGCAGGATGGAGGTCAGGCCCCAGACCCGGCCGCGGGCCCAGGTGGCGTCGTCGACGGCGAGGAGCTTGCGGAACTCGTCGCGCACGCCCGCGGGCAGGAAGCCCCACGCGGCAATGAGATCGACGGCGGGATCGCCGACGGCGAGGGTGCCGAAGTCGATGACGGCGGTGAGGCGGCCGTCGCGGGCGAGCAGGTTGGCGGGGGCGGGATCGCCGTGGACCCAGACCGGCGGCCCGTCCCAGGCGGAGGCGTCAAGCCCGGCCTGCCACACGGCGAGCACGGAGTCGAGGTCGAAAAACCCGTCCAGCACCGAGATCCGGCCCCGGAGGTAGGAGTCCACGACCGGCGAGTCACGGTGGTCGTGCAGCCCGACGCCGCGGAAACCGTTGCTCCACTCGGGCGGCGGCCCGTCGGACGGGTCGATGTCCCGCAGTGCCAACAGAAAGTCGGCGAGGTCGACGGCGGCCTTGGCGGGGTCGTCGAGCGCGGACAGGACGGCGTTCGACCCCTCGATCCAGTCGTACACCGACCACGGGAACGGATAGCCCTCGCCGGGCCGCCCCTTGCCCAGCGGAGCCGGCACGGCCAACGGCAGATGCGGCGCCAGCACCGGCAGCCACCGCTGTTCCCGCGTGACCTGGCCGATCCAGCGGGCGAACCGCGGCATCCGGATGAGCTTGTCCGCGCCGAGCCGGAAGGTGATGTTGTCGACGCCGGAGGACGGCACCGGCGTCACCGGCAGCCCGCCCCACTCCGGGAACTGCGCGGCGACGAGCCTTTCCACTTGTGGGACCTCGACGTGCACGGCAGCGGAAGACACAGCCATGAGCCTGCCGGCATCACACCGCACGTGTCGAGGCAATTACCGGCAGCCGGCGATCGTCCCGCAGCGCCTTGGCTTCCGCGTGATCGGTGACCAGCCGGCCCGGCACGCCGTCGGGCGTCATCACCCGGCGCCGTGGGGCCCTGCCAGCGACGTCAGGGCGCGGCGGCCGGTTCGACCGGCAATTCCTCGGCCAGGTAGGCGTGCAGCAGGGCCGCGGCGGCCAGCATCTGCTCGGCCCGGCGGCCGATCTCCGCGTGCCGCTGGGCGATCGAGGCCCGCAGCGCGTCCCGGCTGCCGGTGCGGCGCAGGTCGTCCAGGATCGGCCGGATCTGCGGGAGGCGGTGCATGCCCTGGCGCAGCATCAGGATGATCCGGGCGTCGCGGATCTCCTTCGGCCCGTACGTACGGTAGCCGGTGGCCGGATCCCGTTGCGGCGCAAGGAGTTCGGCGTCCTCCCAGACTCGCAGCGTGGACGTGCGGACGCCGAGGTGCGCGGCCAGCTCGCCGATGTGCAGGCCAGCGCGGGCCGGCGGCTCGGTGTCCACCACCGTCTCCAGCGCCTCGGCGGTCAGCTTGAGGGCCTCCCGCCGGCGGTGCAGCTCGGCGTGCTCGGCGTCGATCATGGCCAGCGCGCCCGGTCGGTCGCCGGCGTGGACGGCGCGCATGATGTCCCCGGCGGCGACCCAACCGTGCCCGTCGGCCAGCGCCCGGTAGGCCAGCAGCGCCCGGCGGTGCCGGTCGTCGAGCCGGCGGTAGCCGGTCTCGGACCGAGCGGCCGGCGGCAGCACGCCGGCGTCCAGGTAGTTGCGGATCTGCTGCGCGGAGACGCCGACGAGCCGGGCCAGGTCGACGGGCCGGTTGAGGGTTTTGCGCACGTCTCTCCAGGGTTGTCGGCAAAGTCTCAACAAGGAGGTTCAACGATACGCTTGAGGCCATGGATTTTGTCAGGGTGCTGGGCGCCCGCGAGCACAATCTCACCGGCATCGACATCGACCTGCCCAAGCGGGTGATCACCGTGGTGACCGGCGTGTCCGGCTCGGGCAAGTCGTCGCTGGTGTTCGACACCGTGGCGGCCGAGGGCCAGCGGCAGTTCCACGAGACCCTGCCGGCGTTCGTGCGGAACTTCCTGCCGCACCGGTCCCGGCCGGACGTCGACCTGATCGAGCACCTGCCGGCCGTGGTGATGGTCGACCAGCGGCGGCTCGGCGGCGGGTCGCGTTCGACCGTCGGCACCATCACCGACATCGCGCCACTGCTGCGACTGCTGTTCTCTCGCGCCGGCCAACCATATGTCGGGACGGCGGACTCGTTCTCGTTCAACATGCCGGCCGGCATGTGCCCTGGCTGCGAGGGGCTGGGCGTGGCCACCGACGTCGACCTCGCGGCCTTCCTCGATCCGAGGCTGTCACTGGCCGAAGGCGCCCTGGTCCCTCCCACCTTCAAGGTCGGCAACTGGCACTGGCAGATCTTCGCCAACCGCTTCGACGTGGACAAGCCGATCGCCTTGTTCACCGAGGCCGAGCGGCAGGACCTGTTGTACGGCGATGGCGGCTCCGTCGAGGTGGCCAACCTCGGACAGAAGATCAACGCCACCTACGAGGGCGCGGTGGTGAAGTTCCGGCGGCTGCACCTGCGCAAGGACAGCGCCGAGACCAGCGAGCGCACCCGGCAGACGGTCGCCCGGTTCACCACCTCCCGACCCTGCCCCGACTGCGCCGGCACCCGCCTGTCGGCGGCCGCCCTGGGGTGTCGCATCGACGGCCGCACCATCGCCGAACTGTCCTCTTGGGAGTCTGGAGACCTGCTGTCGTGGCTGGCGGGCTTGGACTTGCCGGCCGTCGCGCCCGTGCTGGCCAGCCTCCGGCAGCGGATCGGGCACCTCGTGGAGATCGGGCTCGGCTACCTGTCCCTCGACCGCGCCACGGACACCCTGTCCGGCGGGGAGTCCCAGCGCGTCAAGATCGTCCGCCAGCTGGCCAGCACCCTGTCGGATCTGCTGTACGTGTTCGACGAGCCCAGCATCGGCCTGCACGCCCGGGACGTCGGCCGGCTGACCCGGCTGCTGACCTCCTTGCGGGACAAGGGGAACACCGTCCTGGTGGTGGAGCACGACCGGGACGTCATCGCCGCCGCCGACCACGTCGTCGACATCGGCCCCGGGGCCGGCCGGGCCGGCGGCCAGGTCGTGTTCGCCGGAGCCGTTGCCGCGCTGGCCGATTCCGGCACCGTGACCGGCCGCTGCCTGAAGGCCCGGCCCGAACTCAAGCCGCAGGTGCGATGGCCCAGCGGGTGGCTCCCGCTGGAACACGTCTGGCTGCACAACCTTCGCGACGTCAGTGTCGAGATCCCCACCGGCGTGCTGACCGCCGTCACCGGCGTCGCCGGCTCCGGCAAGTCTTCGTTGATATACGGCGCTTTCTGCTCTCGCTACCCCGACGCCGTCGTTGTCGACCAGTCCGCCCCCACCGCCAACCGCCGGTCCAGCATCGCCACCTACACCGGCGTGCTCGACCACATCCGCAAGGCCTTCGCCAAGGCCAACGGCGTCAGCCCCGGCCTGTTCAGCGCCAACTCCGCCGGCGCCTGCCCCGAATGCGAAGGCGCCGGCGTGACCGTCACCGATCTCGCCTTCCTGGAAGGCATCGCCTCCGTCTGCGGGGCCTGCGAGGGCCGGCGCTATTCCCCCGAGGTCCTCGGCTACCGGTTGAACGGCTCGTCGATCGGCGACGTGCTCGACATGACCGTCGCCCAGGCCGCCGAGTTCTTCCAGGGCAACCGGCCCGTCGCTGCCGTCCTCAGTGGACTGATCGACGTCGGGCTGGACTACCTCCGCATCGGGCAGCCCCTGCCCAGCCTGTCCGGCGGCGAGTGCCAGCGCATCAAGCTCGCCTCCCACCTGCACCGCTGCGGCGCCGTCTACGTGTTCGACGAACCCACCACCGGCCTGCACATGTCCGATGTGGACCGCCTCATCGGCGTCCTCGACCACCTCGTCGACTCCCGCGGCGCCACCGTCATCGTCATCGAGCACAGCCTGGAGGTCATCGCCCGGGCCGACTGGATTATCGACCTCGGCCCAGAAGGCGGCACCGCCGGCGGCCGAATCCTGTTCTCCGGCACCCCTTCCGACCTCGTCGCCCGCCCCACCTCCCACACCGCCCACGCCCTCCTCTCGGCCGTCCGATGACGCCCGACGCTCAGGCCCGCCGGGAGCGCAGCAACGCCCAGCAGGCCGCCCGCAAGCTGCGGTAACGGAGCTTGGTGGCGATCATGGCGGCCTGGTCCGCGGTCAGCCGGCGCATCTCCCACACCAGTTCGGCGATCTCGGCCGCGGCCGGGTGCCGCCAGCGGTCCTCCGGCGGCTGGGCCATGCCCGCGATCGCGGCCAGGTCGCCGGGCGGGATGCCGAGCAGGATCGCGATGTCCCTGACCCATTCGGGCCTCGGCTGGGCCTGCCCCCTGCCCAGGCTGGGGTACGTGGCCGCGGAGAGGTACAGGGGTGTTGTCATGGCGAGAGCCATCGCCGCATGGAGGGTCCTGAGGTTGCGGTTCTCGAGCATGAGGACCAGCACCGCGCCGATGCTCGGTTCATACTGTTCGTAGGGGTGCCGCGGCGGTGTCGGCTCGGTGCGGGGTTGTTGCGGCAGCGACCTCACCAGCCGAATCACTCTGCGCACCTGTCTCGGCCGTGCCTTCGCCAGGCGATACAACGTGTCTCGCACACCGCCACCGGCGTTCGGATCCAGCGGTGTCAACTCCTCCGGCACCGGCAGTTGGGCCAGTACCAGCATGTCCGGCACGCGCAGGTCGAACGCCGCCGCCAGCGCCTCGATCAGCGGCCGGCTCGGCGTCGCGCCGTCCAGGACCTCACGTAACTCCTCGGCCGTTACGCCGGCCGGCTCGCTCAAGCCGCGGTGTTCCATGAGCCGCCGCAGCACCACGCCGAATCCCGGGTACTCGATCACGTGGCCAATGATCACCCAGTTTGCGGCTGGGTGAAGCGGTATCCGAACTGAGCGGTGAACTCGGCGGTGAGGGCGAAGCGGTCGCCGCGGACCAGGGTCTGCCGCCATTCGACCGGGCGGCCCTGGGAGAGACCGAGGCGGTTGATGGCGAACAGGGCGGTGCCGGCGGGGCAGCGGAGCTGGGCGGACTCGGCGGGGGAAGGCACAACGGCGTGCACGTCCTCGTGTCCGGCATCGAGGCGGATGCCGGTGCGGGTGGCGAGCTCGCCATAGAGGCTGGTGTGGCGGAAGTCGGCGTCGAGCAGGGGAGTGGCGATGGATGCGGGCAGCCAGACTCGGTCGATGGCGAGGGGGTCGTCGCCGGCCAGGCGGAGGCGTTCGAGGTAGACCAGCGGCGTCGAGCCCTCCAGCCCGAGACGTTCGGCGACGAGGGCGTCGGCCCGGACGTCGAGGGCGCGGACGACGGAGTCCTGGGACAGGCCGGCGGCCTCGACGGAGGCAAAGAGGCTGTAGAGGGCTCCGACGGGCTGATGGATCTCGGGCACGGGGGCGACCCGGGGCTGGCGGCCGCGCTCGGCGACGATCACGCCGTCGGCCCGGAGCTGGCGCAGCGCCTGCCGCACGGTGGAGCGGCTGACGTCGTACTCCTCGACCAGGGCCAGCTCGCCCGGGAACTGCTCGGAGAACTCGCCGGTGGAGAGCCGGTCGAGCAGTGAGCGCTGGAGCTGCTGCCACAGCGGCGTCGACCCGGATCGGTCCAATGTGCGCCCCGCCACGAGGAGAACGCTACCGGTTGTGCAATGTCCGTACATATCGTAGCTTAAATGTACGGACATTAGGAGGCGACCCATGGCCCGCACGCTGCCCGCGGCACCGCAGACCTCGCTGACGACCCGGCTGCCGGGGCTGGCGATCACGGTGGCGGTCGCGGCGGCGGCGACGGGCCTTGGCCTGCTGGCCCCGGTGATCGGCGGCCCGGTGTTCGCGATCGTGCTGGGCGTGCTCGCGGCCACGGTGATCAAGCCGCTGCGGTCGGCCACCCTCACGCCGGGCTACACCCTGGCCTCGAAGGGCGTGCTCCAGCTGTCGATCGTGGTGCTGGGCACCGGCCTGTCCCTGCAACAAGTGGTGCACGTCGGCGTGTCCTCGCTGCCGGTCATGCTCGGCACGCTGGCGGTGGCCCTGGGCGGCGCGTGGCTGCTGGGCCGGTGGCTGAAGATCGGCTCGGACACCAGGACCCTGATCGGCGTGGGCACCGGCATCTGCGGCGCGTCGGCGATCGCCGCCACCACGGCCGTGATCAAGCCCAAGGACACCGAGGTCGCCTACGCCATCGGCACGATCTTCACCTTCAACATCGCCGCCGTGCTGCTCTTCCCGCCGCTGGGCCACCTGCTCGGCCTGAGCCCGCACGCCTTCGGGCTGTGGGCCGGCACCGCCGTCAACGACACCTCCTCCGTGGTCGCGGCCGCCTACTCCTACGGCGCCGACGCCGGCCCGTACGCCATCGTCGTGAAGCTGACCCGCAGCCTGATGATCATCCCCATCGTGATCGCCCTGGCGTTGCTCAAGGCCCGCCGCGACAGCGCCAACGGCCACGGCGAGGTGCACCTGCCGTGGCACCGCATCGTGCCGCTGTTCCTGATCGGCTTCGTCGTCGCGGCGGCCACCGACACCGCCGGCCTCATCCCCGACAGCTGGCACCCGGCCCTGTCTGCCCTGGGCACGTTCCTGATCACCACCGCCCTCGCCGGCATCGGCCTGTCCCTGCGGTTCGCCGACATGCGCAAGGCCGGCGCCCGCCCCCTGCTGCTCGGCGGCCTGCTCTGGATCGCCGTCGCCGCCAGCAGCCTCGGCATCCAGGCCATCACCGGCCTCTAGCCCCCCCAAGATCAAGGGACCGATCCTCTCGTTCAACGCCAGGAAGGGCCCCTTCATGACGTTCGGTGTCATGAAGGGGCCCTTCCTGACGTTGGACCTGGATCCACCGAAAATCTTGATGGTGTGACCGTGTCCTAGACACACAGATGCCCTCTGACTTGGGACGATTGTTCTTGCGACAGAACCAACC
>NZ_JBIUAG010000027.1:139797-143248 GCF_044547355.1 Kutzneria sp. NPDC052558 | reverse complement strand
ATCTTCTTCCCTAGACAAGAAGCATGATCACTCAAGGGCTGCACCCGTGATCACCCGGGGTCCCCGTCACCCACCCCGAAGGTTAAAACACAAGCAGAGGACTCCACACAAAATCCACCCGGAGCCCCCAACCAACCGCCCCACCCCACCCCCAACCACACAACAACCCCCACCCCGCAAAGCAAACCCCACCCCACAAAGCAGACTCCACCCACCCCCGGCAACCGCGCCGCACAAGCACCCGACCCACAACCACGACACCCACACCCATCGCACGATGAGGTGAGACCGACTCACGGGAGGCTTGCCATGACACGGAAACTGATCTTCGCCATGAACGCGACGCTGGACGGCTACATCGCCGCGCCGGGCGACGATATCGGGTGGAGCGAGCCGAGTGACGAGCTGTTCCAGTGGTGGCTGGAGCAGGAGCAGGCCAACAGCCTGTCGCTGTACGGGCGGAAGCTGTGGCAGACGATGAGCTCCTACTGGCCGACCGGCGACCAGCAGCCCGGGGCGACGCCGGCGCAGGTGGAGTTCGCGAGGAACTGGCGGGACACGCCGAAGGTGGTGTTCTCGGCGACGATCGGCCAGGTCGACTGGAACACCCGCGTGGTCACCGAAGACGCGGTCGCCGAGATCAGCCGGATCAAGGCCGAGGACGGCGGCCCGATGAGCATCGGCGGCGCGACGATCGCCGGGGCGGCCATGCGAGCCGGGCTGGTCGACGAGTACGCGGTGGCGACCCACCCGGTCCTGGTCGGCCGGGGCACTCCCTTCTTCACGGCGTGCGACAGCTGGGTGAACCTGAACCTGGTGGAGACGCGGGCGTTCCCCGGCGGCGTGGTCATGAGCCGGTACGAGACCAGGCGCTGATCACAGCCCGAAGGGGCGGGCCGGTTCCGAACTGGACACAGTGTGCGCGGTGGCCGGGAACCATGGACAGTGTGACACTGCCCTTTCCCGCAGCGGCCACCCACGATACTGAATTCTCGCCAAGGTGACGTCAGGAGCAGCCATGGCCCACTCCCCGGTTCGAGTCACTCCCGATGACGCCTCCGTCGAGCTGGCCGACGACGCGGCGATCGCCGACAGCCGGTTCTACAACCCCGAACTCGCCCCGGTGCCGCTGGCCAAGCGCACCTGGACGACCTACAACTTCTTCGCGCTGTGGATGGGCATGGCCCACAACATCCCCAGCTACACCCTGGCCGCCTCGCTGATCGCCCTGGGCATGGACTGGGTGCAGGCGTTCCTGACGATCACCCTGGGCAACCTGATCGTGCTGGTGCCGATGCTGCTCAACAGCCACGCCGGCACCAAGTACGGCATCCCGTTCCCGGTGTTCGCCCGCAGCTTCTACGGCGTGCGCGGGGCCAACCTGCCGGCCCTGCTGCGAGCGTTCATCGCCTGCGGCTGGTTCGGCATCCAGACCTGGGTCGGCGGCGAGGCGCTCTACGTGATCGTCGGCAAGCTGGTCGGCGGCGGCTGGAGCGACGCGGCCCCGGTCGGCGGGCAGCCGTGGACGCTGTGGCTGTCGTTCGCGCTGTTCTGGGTCGTGCAGATGCTGATCATCTGGCGCGGCATGGACGCCATCCGGCGCTTCGAGAACTGGACCGCCCCGCTGGTGTCGGTGGGCTTCCTGATCCTGCTCGGCTACGTCCTGGTGCAGGCCGGCGGCTTCGGCCCGATCCTGTCCGAGCCGTCCAAGCTGGGCTGGGGCGCGGGCTTCTGGGCGGTGTTCGCGCCCTCGCTGATGGCGATGATCGCCTTCTGGTCCACGCTGTCGCTGAACATGCCCGACTTCACCCGTTTCGGCGGCAGCCAGCGCAAGCAGTTCTGGGGCCAGATCCTGGGCCTGCCCACCACCATGTCGTTCATCGCCATCGTGGCCATCCTGACCACCTCCGGCGCGGTCTCGCTGTACGGCGAGGCGATCTGGGACCCGGCCCAGCTGGCCGCCCGCTTCGACAGCCCGGTGCTGGTGGTGGTCGCGCTGATCGCGTTGGTGCTGGCCACCGTCTCGGCCAATCTCGCGGCCAACGTGGTGTCCCCGTCCTACGACTTCAGCAACGCCGCCCCCAAGCGCGTCACCTTCGCCACCGGCGGCCTGATCACCGGCGTGCTGGGCGTGCTGATCCAGCCGTGGCGGCTGATCTCCGACCCGCACATCTACATCTTCACCTGGCTCGGTTTCTACGGCGGCGTGCTGGCCGCGGTGGCCGGCGTGCTGATCGCCGGCTACTGGGTGGTCAACCGCACCCGCCTGGACCTGCCGGATCTCTATCTGGAGAACGGAAGGTACTGGTTCACCGGCGGCTGGAACTGGCGGGCCCTGCTCGCCACCGTGGTCGGCGCGGTGATCGCCGTCGGCGGCGCGTACTCCGCACCCGGCACCGGCCCGTTCCCGGCCGACGGCCTGATCCCGTTGCTCAAGCCCCTCTACGACTACAGCTGGGTGGCCGGCCTGATCGCCGCCTTCCTGCTGTACCTCGCGCTGGCGCCGCGCACCTCGGCGACGCCGGCAGTCACCGCAGCGACCACGAACTAAGGAGACGCAACTCGTGGCACAGATCGTCCGGGCCGGCCTGATCCAGCAGCGCTGGACCGGGGACAAGGAATCGATGATCGCGAACGCGGTCGCCGCCATCGGGACCGCCGCCTCGCAGGGCGCGCAGGTGATCTGCCTCCAGGAGCTGTTCTACGGCCCCTACTTCTGCCAGGTGCAGGACGCGGACTACTACTCCTACACCGAGCAGATCCCGGACGGCCCGACCACGCAGCTGCTGTGCGAGGTGGCCAGGCAGCACGGGGTGGTGCTGGTCGCGCCGATGTACGAGCAGGAGCAGCCCGGCGTCTACTACAACACCGCGGCGGTCATCGACGCCGACGGCAAGTACCTCGGCAAGCACCGCAAGAACCACATCCCGCAGGTCAAGGGCTTCTGGGAGAAGTTCTACTTCCGGCCCGGCAACCTGGGCTACCCGGTGTTCGACACCGCGGTCGGCCGGATCGGCGTCTACATCTGCTACGAGCGGCACTTCCCGGAGGGCTGGCGGGCGCTGGGCCTGGCCGGCGCGAAGATCGTGTTCAACCCGTCGGCGACCAGCCGCGGCCTGTCCGAGTACCTGTGGCGGCTGGAGCAGCCGGCGGCCGCGGTGGCCAACGAGTACTTCGTCGGCACGATCAACCGGGTCGGGGTGGAGCCGTTGGGCGACAACGACTTCTACGGCCAGACCTACTTCGCCGACCCGCGCGGGCAGCTGGTCGGCGAGGCCGCATCGGACACCGAGGAGGAGATCGTCGTCCGCGACCTGGACATGGGCCTGCTGGCCGAGGTCCGTGACCTGTGGGCGTTCTACCGCGACCGCCGTCCCGACAGCTACGAGTCGCTGGTGAAGCCGTGAGCGAGCTTGCGAGCGAACCATTCAACACAGAGCGTCCGCGAACG
>NZ_JBIUAG010000027.1:92925-139702 GCF_044547355.1 Kutzneria sp. NPDC052558 | reverse complement strand
GAACGCGGACACCGAGCGCTAGCGAGGTGCCGCAGTGAGCGAGCTTGCGAGCGAACCATTCAACACAGAGCGTCCGCGAACGCGGACACCGAGCGCTAGCGAGGTGCCGCAGTGAGCGAGCTTGCGAGCGAACCATTCAACACAGAGCGTCCGCGAACGCGGACACCGAGCGCTGGCGAGGTGCCGCAGTGAGCATTCTGGTCAAGGGCGGCGCCGTGCTCAGCCCGACCGGCTCGGTGGCCGCGGACGTGGTCGTCGACGGCGAGCGGATCACCGCGGTGGTGGCGCCGGGCTCGTGGCCCGGCACCGTCGACACCGTGATCGACGCGACCGGCAAGTACGTGCTGCCCGGCGGCATCGACGGCCACACGCACATGGAGATGCCGTTCGGCGGCACCCAGTCGGCCGACACCTTCGAGACCGGCACCACGGCGGCGGCCTGGGGCGGCACCACCACCATCGTCGACTTCGCGGTGCAGCCCAAGGGATCCTCGCTGCTGTCCACTATGGACCGCTGGCACGAGAAGGCCGACGGCAACTGCGCCATCGACTACGGCTTCCACATGATCGTGTCGGACGTCAACGACGGCACGCTCAAGGAGATGGACGCCTGCGTCGACGCCGGCGTGAACACGTTCAAGATGTTCATGGCCTACCCGGGCGTGTTCTACTCAACCGACGGCGAGATCCTGCTGGCCATGCAGCGGGCCCGGGCCAACGGCGGCACGATCATGATGCACGCCGAGAACGGCATCGCGATCGACCAGCTGGTGGCCCAGGCCCTGGCCGCCGGCCGGACCGATCCCGTGCAGCACGGGCTGACCCGGCCGCCGGAGCTGGAGGGCGAAGCCACCCATCGGGCCATCCAGCTGGCCAAGGTCACCGGCGCGCCGCTCTACATCGTGCACCTGTCGGCGGCCCAGGCGCTGGAAGCCGTGGCCATCGCCCGCAACGACGGCCAGAACGTGTTCGCCGAGACGTGCCCGCAGTACCTGTTCCTGTCCATCGAGGACCTGGCCAAGCCGGACTTCGAGGGCGCCAAGTTCGTCGCTTCCCCGCCGCTGCGCGAGAAGTCGCACCAGGGGGCGCTGTGGCAGGGGCTGCGCACCAACGACCTGTCGGTGGTGTCGACCGACCACTGCCCGTTCTGCTTCGTGGAGCAGAAGGAGCTGGGGCGCGGGGACTTCTCCAAGATTCCCAACGGGATGCCGGGCGTCGAGCACCGGATGGACCTGATCTACCAGGGCGTGGTCGGCGGCGAGCTGACGTTGCAGCGCTGGGTCGAGGTGACCTCGACCACGCCGGCTCGCATGTTCGGGCTGTATCCGCGCAAAGGTGTCATCGCCCCGGGGTCGGACGCCGATATCGTCGTGTACGACCCGAACGCGCGGCAGACCCTGTCGGCCAGCACGCACCACATGGCCGTGGACTACTCGGCCTACGAGGGCCTGGAGATCACCGGCCGCGTCGACACCGTGCTGTCGCGGGGTCGGGTCGTGGTCGACGGCGACGGCTGGCACGGCGCCAAGGGACACGGCCGGTTCCTGTCCCGTGAACTGAACCAGTACTTGAACTGAGAGGCCCAGCGATGGACTTCGGCGTAGTGCTCCAGACCGATCCGCCGGCCCGTGCCGTGGTGGAGACGATGAAGGCCGCGGAGGACGGTGGTTTCCGCTACGGCTGGACGTTCGACTCGGTCGTGCTGTGGCAGGAGCCGTTTGTCATCTACTCCCAGATCCTGGCCGCCACCCGGGAGCTGGTCGTCGGGCCGATGGTGACCAACCCCAGCACCCGGGACTGGTCGGTGACGGCGTCGCTGTTCGCCACCCTCAACGACATGTTCGGCAACCGGACCGTGTGCGGCATCGGCCGCGGCGACTCCGCGCGCCGGGTGATCGGGCAGAAGCCGGCGACGCTGGCCACGCTCGGCGAGGCCATGCACGTCATCAAGGAGCTGGCCGAGGGGCGCGAGGCCCTGCACCACGGCGTGCCGGTGCGGATCCCGTGGGTGCGCGACGGCAAGCTGGAGATGTGGATGGCGGCCTACGGTCCCCGTGCGCTGAAGCTGGTCGGCGAGCAGGCCGACGGTTTCATCCTGCAGACCGCCGACCCCGACATCGCCCGCTGGACCATCGGCTCCGTGCGGGACGCGGCCGCCGCCGCCGGCCGTGATCCCTCGGAGGTCACGATCTGCGTCGCCGCCCCGGCCTACGTCGGCTCCGACCTGGCGCACCAGCGCGACCAGCTGCGCTGGTTCGGCGGCATGGTCGGCAACCACGTCGCCGACCTGGTCGCCCGCTACGGCGAGGACGGCGGCGTGCCCAAGGCGCTGACCGACTACATCAAGGGTCGGGAGGGCTACGACTACGCCCACCACGGCAAGGCCGGCAATCCCTCCACCGACTTCGTGCCCGACGCCGTCGTGGACCGGTTCTGCCTGGTCGGCCCGGAGTCCGCGCACGTCGACCGGCTCCAGGAGCTCAAGGAGCTCGGCGTCGACCAGTTCTCCCTGTACCTCATGCACGACGACCGCGACAAAACCCTCGCTGCCTACGGCACCACCATCATCCCCGCGGTCTGACCCCCCCGATGGGGTGAACTCCCTCAAGCTTGGAAGGGGGCCTTCCTCCACTCGGAGTGGAGGAAGGCCCCCTTCCAAGCGTCAAGGGGTGACTTGCCACACGCCGCGCGGGCGGTTTACTGTTACCTCAAGTAACAGGTAAGCCGGGAGGTCGGCGATGACGGAGCCGGACAAGCTGGTGCTGCGACCGCGGGACGTGCGGTTCGACTGGTCCGAGCTGCCGATGCACTGGGTGCCGCGGGAGCCGTTCGCCACCCATGTGCTCAACGTGCTGCACCTGCTGCTGCCCGAGGGCGAGCGCTGGTTCTGCCGCACCTTCCAGGAGGCCCTGCCGCTGATCGACGACGACCGGCTGGCCGAGGACGTGCGGGGCTTCATCGGCCAGGAGGCGGTGCACGCCGAGGCCCACCAGGGCGTGCTGGCCCACCTGCCGGCCAAGGACCTGGACCCGGAGCCGTTCGTCAAGGAGGTGTCCTGGATCTTCCGGCGCATCCTGGGCGACCGGCCGGCGCTGACGGTCCGGGCCCGGCAGGAGTACCTGATCGAGCGGCTGGCCATGATCGCCGCGATCGAGCACGTGACGGCCTTTCTCGGCGACTGGATCCTCAACTCCCCCGGCCTGGACCGGGCCAAGGCCGACCCGACCATGCTGGACCTGCTGCGCTGGCACGGAGCCGAGGAGGTCGAGCACCGCTGCGTGGCCTTCGACGTGATGCGCCACTTCGACGGCCGCTACCTGCGCCGGGCCCGGGCCATGGTCATCGCCGGCCCGGTGCTGTGGATCATGTGGATCAAGGGCGCGAGGTTCCTGCTGGCCAACGATCCCGAGCTGCCGCGAGGCACCGAGCCAAGCTGGCGTGACTACGGGCGGGCGGTGCGCAAGGGCCTGATGCCCGGCCCGTGGCAGATCGCCCGCTCGATGTCCCGCTACTTCAAGCCCGGCTACTACCCGACCCAGGAGGGCTCCACCGCCCAGGCGGTGGCCTACCTGGCGCAGTCCCCGGCCGCACAGGCAGCCCACTGATGCCGGACCGGTTCCTCCGCGGCCTGACGCGGTTCACCGACGCCTACACGCGCTCGCTGCCGTACTGGGGGCGCAGCCGCGGCCTCGCCACGTTGCTGGAGCGCCCGCTGAACCTCGTGGTCAGCGAACGGAAAGTGGTCGCCGACGGCGTCGTCAGCCTGCGGCTGGCCGGCGAGGACCTGCCGACCTGGCATCCCGGCGCGCACCTCGACCTGCACCTGCCGTCCGGCCTGCGGCGGCAGTACTCGCTGTGCGGGGACCCGGGCGAGCACAGCTACCGGATCGCCGCCCGCCTGATCGGCCCCGGCTCGGCCGAGGTGCACGCGCTGCGGCCGGGCGACCGGGTCACGGTTCGCGGCCCGCGCAACGCGTTTCCCTTCGTGGCCCAGGGAAAGGCGCTGTTCGTGGCCGGCGGCATCGGCATCACGCCGATCCTGCCGATGGTCCGCACGGCCGCCCGGCTCGGCCTGGACTGGCGGCTCGTCTACAAGGGACGGTCGCTACCGTTCCTGGACGAGCTGCCGCAAGGGAAAGTGACCGTCAACCCCGGTCGCGACGAGCTGCTGGCCGACGCGCCCGAGGGCGGCGCGGTGTACGTCTGCGGCCCGGCGGGAATGCTGGACGCGGTACGGCAGGGCTTCCGGGACTGCCCGGCGACCCGCCTGCACTACGAGCGCTTCGGCCCGCCGCCGATCGTCGACGGCAAGCCGTTCGAGGTGCAGCTGGGCGTGGACGGCCCGGTCCTGCCGGTGCCGGCCGACCGGTCGGCGCTGGCCGTGCTGCGGGATTTCCGGCCCAGTGTGCCCTATTCGTGCCAACAGGGTTTCTGCGGCACCTGCCGCCGGCGCACGGTCGAGGGCAATGACATCCTGGTGTGCGTCGAGCGCACCGACGGCGAACGCATGGTGTTGGAGGAGCTATGAAGAGCAGGACTGTGGCCTCCGACGGCGTGCGGCTGGCCGTCTACGAGCAGGGCGACCCGGCCAAGCCGACCGTGCTGCTGGTGCACGGCTATCCGGACACGCACCTGATGTGGAACGACGTGGCCGTGCAGCTGGCCGAGGACTTCCACGTGGTCAGCTACGACACCCGAGGCTCGGGCAAGACCACCGCCCCGTCCACTGTGGAGGGTTACCGGCTGGCGCAGCTGGCCGACGACCTGATGGCCGTGGCCGACGCGGTCAGCCCGGACGCCCCGGTGCACGTGGTGGCCCACGACTGGGGCTCCATCCAGGCCTGGGAGGCGGTCACCGAGCCGGCCAACGCCGACCGGATCGCCTCGTACACCTCGATCTCCGGGCCGTGCCTGGACCACGTGGCCCACTGGACCCGCCGCCCCAGCCTCAAGACCGTGCGGCAGCTGCTGCACTCCTGGTACATCGGCTTCTTCCACCTGCCGGTGCTGCCCACCCTGGTCTGGCGGTTCTGGCTGGGCCGCAACTGGGGCAGGCTGCTGAGCGCGGTCGACGGCGTGCCGCGCCGGCCCGGGCACCCGGCGCCGACCATCACCAAGGACGGCATCAACGGGATGTCGTTGTACAAAGCCAACTTCCGGGCCGTGTCGGCCAATCCGCGGGAGCGCCGGACCACGGTTCCGGTGCAGGTCATCCACCCCGAGCGGGACCGCTACGTGACCGCGCCGCTGACCCAGAACCTCCAGAAGTGGGCGCCGAAGGTGTGGCGGCGGACCATCCCGGCCAGCCACTGGGTGGCGCTCACCCACCCGGAAGTGGTGGCCCGCATGGCCACCGAGTTCATCCGGCACGTGGAGGGCGAGCCGGCGCCGCGCTCGCTGCGGCGGGCCGAGGAAGGCCGGCACCGGGCCCCGTTCGCCGACCAGCTGGTGGTGATCACCGGCGGCGGCAGCGGCATCGGCCGGGCCACCGCGCTGGCGTTCGCCAAGCAGGGCGCGGAGATCGTGGTCTGCGACCGCAACCACGACACCGCGGCCGAGACCGCCGCCCTGGCCGGGACGAAGGCCCACGCGTACCAGGTGAACGTGGCCGACGAGGGCGCGGTGGCCAAGTTCGCCGCCGATGTCGCGGCGGCGCACGGGATTCCGGACGTGGTGGTGAACAACGCCGGCATCGGGCACGCCGGCGCGCTGATGGACGCCACCACCGAGGAGTGGCAGCGGGTGCTGGACGTCAACCTCTGGGGCGTGATCCACGGCTGCAAGTCCTTCGGCGAGCTGATGATCGCCGGCGGCGAGGGCGGGCACATCGTCAACGTGGCCTCGGCCGCCGCCTACCTGCCGTCCAGGCACCTGGGCGTCTACTCGACGTCCAAGGCGGCGGTGTTCATGCTGTCCGACTGCCTGCGGGCCGAGCTGGCCGCCGCGGGCGTGGGCGTGTCCACCATCTGCCCCGGCATCGTCAACACCAACATCGCCGGCACCACCACGTTCTCCGGGGTGACCGCGGCCGAGCAGGCCCGCAAGCAGGAGGCCAGCACCAAGGCCTACCGGCGGCGCAACTTCCCGCCGGAGCGGGTGGCCGCCGAGATCGTGCGGGCGGTGCGGCGCAAGCGCGCGGTCGTGCCGGTCACGATCGAGGCCAAGATCGCCCGGGTGACCAGCCGGCTGTTCCCCTCGGCGCTGCGACGGCTTGCCGCTAGATTCTGACCATGACTGAGTTCCAGGTCGTCTGCGAGATCGAGCCGCCGACCAAGCCGGATCTGATGCACGTGCGGCACCAGATCGGCACGCTGTCCAAGGTCGCGAGCAGCTTCCTCATCCCGGACAACCACATCGGGCGCGCCACCGTGTCCAGCGTGGCCGTGGCGCACGAGGTGCAGGCGATGGGCGGGCGCAGCATCGCCTGCCTGAACTCCCGCGACCGCAACATGTTGGGCTTCCGGCGGGACCTGCTGACCGCCGCCGCCTACGGCGTGGACGAGTTCCTGTTCGTCTACGGCGACAAGCCGGCGGCCGGCAGCCGGACCGGGCAGCTCACCGTGCGGTCGATGATCGACGAGGTGCGGTCGCTGGCGGAGGACAAGGCGTTCTCGGGGGTCCGGCCGTTCCGGGTCGGCACCGCCGCCGGGCTGCGGCCGCTGCCGGCCTGGAAGCACGCCGCCGACTTCATGTTCGTGCAGGTCAGCTTCTCGCTGGACGCGCTGCTGCGGTGGCGGGACGCGAACCCGGTCGACATGCCCGTGTACGCCGGCGTGATGGTGATCGCCAGCGCCGCGCACGCCCGCCGGCTGGCCGCTGCCATTCCCGACATCGACATCCCGGCCGACCTGGTCGAGCGCCTGGACGGCGACCGGTTGGCCGGCGTGGAGACCACCTGCGAGCAGGTGCTGAAGATCCGCGAGTCGGGCGCGTTCGACGGCGTGCACCTGGTGCCGGTGGCCCGCTACCGCGAGGTCGCCGCCCGGCTGGAGCAGGCGCTGAAGTGATCGCCGCCTTCCTGTCCGCCGCCCGCTCGGCGGCGGCACTGCTGCGCACCCCGGAACTGGCTGAGGCCTGGGCCAAGCCCAGCGCCCTGGCCGAGTTCCGGGTGTCCGGGCTGGCCGGCCACCTCGCCGGTCAGGTCACCAACATCGGCTTCTTCCTCGACTCGCCGCCGCTGCCCGACGAGCCGGTGCTCGACGCCGTGCGGTTCTACTCCCAGCAGCCCGACGTCGACGTCGACTCCCCTGTCGCCCGCGGCATCCGGGAGCGCAGCGAGGCCAACGCCGGCCCCGCCGCTGGCGAGCTCGCCGCCCGCTACGACGCCGCCGTCACCTCGGTCGCCGCCCGGCTCGACGGTCTCGACCCGGCCATGCTGGTGACGGTGTGGAACCGCTGGACGCTGCCGCTGGACCAGTGCCTGCTGACCCGGATCCTGGAGCTGGTCATCCACGCCGACGACCTGGCCGTGAGCATCGGCGTGCCCACGCCCGAGTTCGCCGACGAGGTCGTGGACGCCACCGTCAGCACCCTGGCCCGCATCGCCGTGCGCAAGCGCGGCACGGTTCCGGTGTTGCGGGCGCTGTCGCGCCGTGAACGCGCCGACGCGGTGGCCACCGCGTTCTGATCGCGGCATCACCCGAACGCAGCAGCACGCCCCCTCCCGCCAACGGCGGACGCCATGAATCTCAGCGCCCGCCGCTAGGCTGGAAATCGGGGGGGGACCCCCACACGGGGTGATCTTCAGAGCGGGAGCGTCATCACCGGCTTGGGCGTGGCCAGCGGCGTGCCGACCGCGGTGAGCAGACCGGTCGCCTTGTCCACCCGGTAGCTGGTCACGGTCCCCGAGTCCTGGTTGGACGAGAACAGGAACGAGCCGGTCGGGTCGAGGCCGATGTGCCGGGGGTTCTTGCCGACCGGCGTGTTGGCCAGCAGCGTCAGCTTGGCCCCGCCATCACCGACGGCAAAAACGGCCGCGTTGTCGGAGCCCCGGTTGGACAGGTACACGAACCGCCCGTCCGCGGAGACGATGATCTCCCCGGGGTAGTTGCGAACCCCAGCCGGCGGCGCGGCGGTGAGGGTGGTCTGGGGCTTGCCCGGCGTGAGCACCCCCGAGGCCCCGTCGTACGACGCCACGATGACCGAATTGCCGAGCTCGTTGGCGATGTAGGCGTACCGCCCGTTGGGGTGGAACGCGAGGTGCCGAGGCCCTTGCCCGGCGGGAACCTTGGCCTGGTGCACAAGCTTGAGCTTGCCGGCCGAAGACACCGTGTAGGCGTAGACGGTGTCGGTGCCGAGGTCGACGGAGTGCACGTAGGCGCCGTGGTTGTCGGGCAGCACCTGGTGGGCGTGCGGCCCCTCCTGCCGGTCGGGGTCGGGCCCGGAACCGGTGTGCTGGGCCAGGTCCGTCGCGGCGCCGAGGCTGCCGTCGGCCTTCACGGGCAGCACGACAACGCTGCCGGAGTCGTAGTTGGCTGCGAGCACGTGCTTGCCGTCGGGGGTGACGCACAGGTGGGTGGGCCCGTCGCCCTGGGCCGACTGGCTGTTGAGCACCTTCAGCGTGCCGCCGGACACGGACAGCGCGGTGACGCGGCCGCCGGCCTGCTCGTCGACGGCGTAGAGATAGCGCTGCGAGGGGGCGAGCGCGAGGAACGAGGGGTTGGACACGGCGACCACGGACTTGGCGACGACGGCGCCGGCGGCCGGGTCCCAGGCGCCGACGCCGATGCCCTTGCCGGCCCCGCTGCCGTCGGTGTACGTGCCGATGAACAGCGGCCTTGTCGCGGCGCGGGGCTCGCTGCCCGGCCCGGCCTCGGCCACGCCACTTCCCATCAGCACCGCTCCTCCCACCCCGGCCAGCAGCCCGCCCAGGAAGCCCCGACGATCCATTCCAGGCACAGCGACGCCCCTTTCGATCACAACGGCGGCGTGTCGCCACTGTGGCCTAGACCATCGGTCCGGGACAAGACGCGCAACCAAGGTTGCATATTGCGCAACACAGCCTGCACGCAACGAATCGCTGTCAGAATCTCGAACAGCGCAACAAACAGGTGCCATACGCAACATAGACCGGATGAAATCACCGCCAGGGGCCATCTAGCCTTGGGACATGACCGCCACCATCGACACCCCCACCACGGCCGCCGGTTACGTCGACCTCGACGAGCGGTGGAGCACGCACAACTACCACCCGCTGCCGGTGGTCATCGCCGAGGGCGAGGGCGCCTGGGTGACCGATGTCGACGGCAACCGGTACCTGGACTTCCTGTCCGGCTACTCGGCCCTGAACTTCGGACACCGCCACCCCGCGCTGGTCGCCGCGGCGGTGGAGCAGCTCAGCCGGGTCACACTGACCAGCCGGGCCTTCCACCACGACCAGTTCGGCCTGTTCTGCCGCGAGCTGGCCGAGCTCACCGGCACCGACCTGGTGCTGCCGATGAACTCCGGCGCGGAGGCCGTGGAGTCGGCCATCAAGGTCGCCCGCAAGTGGGCCTACCAGGTCAAGGGCCTGCCCGCCGGCTCCGCGCAGATCGTGGTGGCCGGGTCCAACTTCCACGGCCGCACCACCACGATCGTGTCCTTCTCCACCGACGACACCGCCCGGGCCGACTTCGGGCCGTTCACGCCGGGCTTCACCGTGGTCGAGTACGGCGACCTGGACGCGATGGCCGACGCGATCGGCGAGCACACCGCGGCCGTGCTGATCGAGCCGATCCAGGGCGAGGCCGGCGTGGTCGTGCCCCCGGCCGGCTATCTGGCCGGCATCCGGCGGCTGTGCGACGAGCGCGACGTGCTGATGATCGCCGACGAGATCCAGTCCGGCCTGGCCCGCACCGGCGAACTGCTGGCCCTGGACCACGAGGGCGTGCGGGCCGACCTGTACACGCTGGGCAAGGCGCTGGGCGGCGGCATCATGCCGGTCTCGGCGGTCGTCGGCCGGGCCGAGGTGCTGGGCGTGCTGCGCCCCGGCGAGCACGGCTCGACCTTCGGCGGCAACCCGCTGGCCTGCGCGGTCGGCCGGGCCGTGGTCCGGCTGCTGGCCACCGGCGAGTTCCAGGAGCGCTCCCGCGAGCTCGGGGCGTACCTGCACGGGCGGTTGGGCGAGCTGATCGGCCACGGCGTGGCCGAGGTCCGGGGCCGGGGCCTGTGGGCCGGCGTGGAGATCGCGCCCGGCGGGCCGGCCGGGCGGGCCGCCTCCGAGGCGCTGGCCAAGCAGGGCGTGCTGTGCAAGGAGACGCACGACACGACGCTGCGGATCGCGCCGCCGCTGGTCATCACCCGCGAGGAGATCGACCGGGGCGTGGCGGCGATTTCGAACGTTATAGGTAGGTAAAATGCCGTACCGCTTGTGACCCACGTCATGAGACGTTGACGGCATGACAGTCGACATCGCCAGGGCACCCGTGGCGCGGCTGGGCATCGAGGACCTGGCCGCGTGCCTCGATCTCGCCGCCGACCGGCAGTGGCCGAGGGAGCGGCGCAAGTGGTCGTTCCTGCTCACCATGGGCGAGGCCTACGGCCTGCGGGACGAGCACGACCTGGCCGGCTCGGTGGTGCTGAGCCGGTTCGGTCCCCGGCTGGCCTGGGTCGGCATGATGCTGGTGGCACAGCGGTGGAATCGGCGCGGCCTGGGCCGGGCCCTGATGCGCCACGCCATGGATCACGCCGGCGCCGGCACGATCGCCTTGTACGCCACCGAATCCGGCCGCCCGCTGTACGAGGCGCTGGGCTTGCGCGTGGCCGGAACCGTCTCCACGCACCGCGGCCGCTTCCTCGGCGCCGGGTCCCGCACCGGCCTCACCCGCCCGTTCACCCCGGCCGACCTGGCCGCCGTGCAACGCCTGGACGCCGAGGTGACCGGGGCCGATCGCCGCCGCCTGCTGACCGGATACCTCCGCTTCGCCGGCCAGGTCCGGGTGGTGACCGAGGGCGGCGCGATCACCGGCTACGCCGGCTCGTGGCGGGACGGCGAGACGGTCGTGATCGGCCCGGTGATCGCCGCCCGGCTGGCCGACGCCAAGGTGCTGGTGACCGACATCGCGTCCACTGTGGACGGTCCAGTGCGGCTGGACACCGGCCACCCCTACCTGGCCGCCTGGGCCGTCGCCGAGGGCCTGGCCCGGCAGTTCGAGGTGACGACCATGGTGCACGGCCGCGACCTGCCCGGCGACCGGTCCCGCCTGTTCACCCCGCTCATGCAGGCGCTGGGCTAGGCGAAACCGCCGGAGGCGTGCACCACTTCGCCGGTGATCCAGCGGGCGTCCTCGGAGGCCAGGAACACCGCCACCAGGCCGATGTCCTCCGGCGTGCCCACCCGACCCAGCGGGCTCCGGGCGGCCATTCCCGGCGAGTCGCGCACGCCCAACGCCTCCGCCCCCTCGGTGTCGGTGACCCCGGGCGCGATCGCGTTCACGCGGATCCCGCGCCCAGATCCACTGATCGATGCTCGGAAGGGGGCTTTCCTCCACTCCAAGTGGAGGAAAGCCCCCTTCCGAGCTTGAAAGCGGCTGGGGGCGGTCAGCGTTCGGTGATGGTGGGCGGGGAGGGGATCTTGTAGCCGGTGCCGCCGAAGTTGTGCTGGAGCGAGGACTGCCAGGCGCCGGTGCTGACCATCTTGGTGATGGCGTCGTCGATCTTGGCCACCGAGGCGGTGTCGCCCTTCTTGACGCCGATGCCGTAGCGCTCCTGGGTGAACGGCTTGCCGACGACCCGCAGCAGCTCCGGGTTCTGCGCGGCGTAGCCGGCCAGGATGAGGTCGTCGGTGGTCACGGCGTCGACGATGCTGAACAGCAGCGCGGTGATGCACTCGGAGAAGTGCGCGTACTCGACCAGCTGGGTCTGGGCCGCGAACTTGTCCTTGACCTCCTGCGCGGAGGTGGTGCCGGCCACCGAGCACAGCCGCTTGCCGTTGAGCGACTCGGGACCGGTGATGGTCTTGTCGTCCAGCCGCACCAGCAGGTCCTGCCCGGCCACGAAGTACGGGCCGGCGAAGGAGATCACCTGCTTGCGCTTGTCGGTGATGGAGTAGGTCTCCACCACCAGGTCGGCCGAGCCGTTCTCCAGCACGGTCTCCCGGTCCGCGGACACCGTGCTGCGCCAGGTGATGTTGCCGGCGTCGACCCCGAGCTCCTTGGCCACGAACTCGGCGACGTCGATGTCGAAACCGGTGTAGTCGCCGTTGAGGCCCTTGAGGCTGCTGCCCGGCTGGTCCTCGGCGATCGCGATGGTCAGGTGCCCGCCGGACGCCTTGCCGATCACGGTGTTGCCGCCGGCGCCGCTACCGCAAGCAGCGGCGACCAGGGCGATCGCGAGCAGGGCTGGTAATCGACGGAACCACGCCTTCGTGCTCATCATCCACCAAACAGTCGTCAGGTCGTCACGAACCAGCCGAACCTAGGGGGTGATCCGGTAGACCGTCCAGACCAATCCCGTGACGATTTGTTTCCGGACCGATTCTTGTGACCAAAAGTCACCTGGCCCGGGCCACCCGGCCCTCGTCCCACACCGGTTCCGGCACCTCGTGAACTTTCCCGTCCGCGCCGAACAGCAGGAAGCGGTCGAACGAGCGGGAGAACCAGCGGTCGTGGGTGACGGCCACCACCGTGCCGGTGAACTCCTCCAGCGCGTCCTGCAACGCCTCGGCCGAGGTGAGGTCGAGGTTGTCGGTCGGCTCGTCCAGCAACAGCAGCGTGGCCCCGGACAGTTCCAGCAGCAGGATCTGGAACCGGGCCTGCTGCCCGCCCGACAGCGTCTCGAACCGCTGGTCCCCACTGGCCGCCAGGCCGTAGCGGCTCAGCACCGACATCGCCGCGCCGCGGTCCAGCCCCTTGCGGCCGTCTTCCCCGTGCCACAACACATCCACCAGCGTGCGGCCGATCCACTCGGGATGCTCATGAGTCTGCGCGAACAGCCCCGGCACCACCCGCGCGCCCAGCCGGTACGACCCGGTGTGCGCGACCTCGCCGCCGCCCAGCAGCCGCAGGAAGTGGCTCTTGCCGGAACCGTTGGAGCCCAACACCGCCACCCGGTCGCCGAAGAACACCTCGGCGTCGAACGGCTTCATCAGCCCCGACAGCTCCAGCCGCTCGCAGGTGATCGCGCGAACGCCGGTGCGCGAACCGCGCAGCCGAGGCTTGACCTCGTGCTCCTCCGGCAGCTCGGGCGGACGCGGGCTCTCCTCATACTTGCGCAGTCGGGTCTGCATGGCGCGGTAACGGGACGCCATGTCGGGGCTGATCGCCGCCTGCTGCCGCAGTTCCCGCACGAGGTCGATGAGCCGCTGGTGCTCCTCGTCCCAGCGCTTGTGCAGCTCGGCGACCCGGGCCCAGCGGGCCGCGCGGGCCTCGTGCCAGGTGCCGAAACCGCCGCCGTGCACCCAGGTGGTGCGGGCCTCCAGCGCGACGATGTGGGTGGCGGCGTTGGCCAGCAGCTCACGGTCGTGGCTGACCAGCAGCACGGCCTTGTTGGTCTCGCGGAGCCGCTCCTCCAGCCAGCGCTTGCCCGGCACGTCGAGGTAGTTGTCCGGCTCGTCCAGCATCAGCACCTGGTCGTTGCCGCGCAGCAACGCCTCCAGCACCAACCGCTTCTGCTCGCCGCCGGACATCGTGCGCACACCCCGGAACCGGGCCCGGTCGTAGGGAATGCCGAGCGCGGCCACGGTGACGACGTCCCAGAGCACCTCGACGTCGTAGCCGCCGAGCTCGCCCCAGGCCGCCAGGGCTTCGGCGTAGCGCATCTGCGTGGGCTCGTCGTCGGTCTCCATCAGCGCCAGCTCGACCTCGTCGAGCTCCTTGGCCGCCGCCCGCAGCGCCGGCGAGGCCACCGCGAGCAGCAGGTCGCGGACCGTGGACTCGTCACGCACCGAGCCGATGAACTGCGGCATCACGCCAAGCCCGCCCTGGACGACCACGCCGCCCTCGGCCGGCGTCAGCTCGCCGGACAGGATGCGCAGCAACGTCGTCTTGCCGGCGCCGTTCTCCCCGACGATCGCGGCGACGTTCCCCTGCGACACGCGGAACGTGACGTCGCGGAACAGCTGCCGGCCGTCGGAGAGCTGATAGGCGAGCCCGCCGGCCTCAAGAAACCCCATGGGGCCCATAGTGACCGGCGGGTGGGCCCAATTGCGAATTGTTACTTGCCCAAAAGGGTCATCGAGCGGGGTCCAGCACCAGCTTGCCGACGGTCTTGCGGCTGCGAATGTCGATGTGGGCCTGGGCCGCGTCGGACAGCGCGTAGTCGCCGCCGAGCAGCGGCTTGAGCTTGTTCGCGGCCACCAGGCCGAACAGCTCGTTCATGGCGTCACGCATCATCGCCGGCCGGCGGAAGCAGTCCTGGAGCCAGAAGCCGACGACGGACTTGCTGTGCGCCATCAGCTTGTTCAGCACCACCGGCGAGCCCATGCTGCGCGAGGCCGCGCCGTAGGCGACGATGCGGCCGAAGCTGTCCAGGGCCTTGAGCGAGGCGTCGAACACGCCGCCGCCGGTCATCTCCAGCACGATGTCCACGCGCTTGCCGTCGTTGGCCTCGATCAGCCGCTCGGCCAGCGTGTCCTCGGGCTCGGCGTCGATGGCCACGTCCGCGCCGAGGTCGACGGCCAGGCCCCTCTTGCCCTCCGTCGAGGCGGTCCCGATGACGCGGCCGGCGCCCCACAGCTTGGCCAGCTGCACGGCCAGCGTGCCGACGCCGCCGGCCGCGGAGATCACCACGACCGACTCGCCGGCCTGCATGTGGGTGGAGGTGCGCAGCAGGTGCCAGGCGGTGGAGCCCTGCACGATCAGGGCCAGCGCGGCCGCGTCGGACACGCCGTCCGGCACGTCGAAAGCCAGGCTCGGGTGGGCCACGGCGTACTCGGCGTAGCCGCCGCCGGAGCTCAGCGCGACCACGCGGCGGCCGTCCTCGGTGCGGCCGACGATCTCGCCGCCCGGCACGAACGGCAGCTTCTGGTCGGCCAGGTAGGAGTTCTCGGCCTGGTGCGTGTCGGCGTAGTTGATGCCGGCCCGATCCACCTTGACCAGCAGCTGGCCCTCGGCCGGGACGGGGGTCGGCAGCTCCACCACCTTCAGCACCTCGGGCCCGCCGAACTCGCTCACCTGAACCGCACGCACCGTCTGACTCCTTCGTCGCCGTTCCGTACAGCGTACGGTACAGTGTACGGAATGACGACGACAGCCCGGACGAGGGTGCCACGCAACACAGTGAGCGCGGACCTCATCGTCACCGCCGCCCTGCGGCTGCTGGACCAGGCCGGCGTCGAGGCGTTCAGCATCCGCGCCCTGGCCAAGGAGCTCGGCGTCGCCCCCATGACGCTCTACACCTACTTCCGCGGCAAGGACGAGCTGCTCGACGCCGTGCGCGACCACGCGCTGCGGGCCGCCGCGCTGACCACCGCCTACGGCGGCTGGCAGCACCAGGTGCGCACCATCTGCCGCCGGCTGCGCGGCCAGATCCTGGAGCACCCGTGCCTGACCTCGCTGTTGCAGCAGCGGCCGCTGGCCGGGCACGAGTCGGCCGAATCGGCCGAGTCCCTGCTGCGAGCCCTGGTCGAGGCCGGTTTCGACGAGGAGAACGCGGCCAGGACCTACACCATGCTGCTGGGCTTCGTGGTCGGCGTGACCACGCTGGAGGTCCGGCTGCTGGAGGAGAACAGCGACCCGCAGCGGCGGGAGAAGGTCCGCGAAATCATGTCCGGACTGCCGGCCGACCGGTACCCGGCCCTGGTCGCGCACACCCCGGCGCTGCGCCAGACCGTCGGCGGCGACGTGCAGTTCGAGTTCGGACTGGACCTGGTTATCGCCGGCATGGAGCAGCGTCTGATACTTGCCGGGTGAACAAGCTGGAGCTTCCTGACGGCGCCGTGCTGCCCGCACGGCACCCCGACGCGCCGGCCCCCGGCGTCGAGCTGCCCGTGCACTACTCGAAGTGCTTCGGCTGCGGGGACATCGACAGTGGCCTGCACCTGCGGGCCAGGGCCGGCGACGGGCTGACCGTGCACGGCCTGTTCCACGTCACCGAGCACCACCAGGGCGCGCCCGGCCTCGCCCACGGCGGGCTGCTGGCCTGCGCCTTCGACGAGGTGCTCGGCATGCTGGGCATGCTCACCCACATCCCGGCCGTGACCGGGCGGCTGGAGACCGACTTCCGGCGGCCGGTGCCGGTCGGCACCGTGCTGCACATCCGGGCCCAGCTCGACGGCGTGATCGGCCGCCGGATCTACACCAGCGCCGTCGGCCGCCTCAACGCCGACGACGGCCAGGTCGCGGTCAACGCCCAGGGCCTGTTCATCGAGGTCGGGCTGGAGCACTTCACCAAGCACGGCCGCGGCCTCGAAGGCCGCGACTTCGAAGTCAACCCCTGACCCCCACCCCCGGCGCTTGGAAGGGGGCTTTCCTCCACTCGGAGTGGAGGAAAGCCCCCTTCCAAGCGGTTATTGGGCTTCGCGGGAGAGGGCGATGAGGCGGGAGAGGGCGCGGAGGTACTTCTTGCGGTAGCCGCCGCGCAGCATCTCCTCGGTGAACAGCTCCGACAGCGGCTGCCCGGAGACCGCCACCGGCACCGCGCGGTCGTAGAGGCGGTCGGCGAAGGCCACCAGGCGTAGCGCCACGTCCTGGTCCGGGGCGGCGTGCACGTGCCGGAGATGCACGGCCGTCACGTCGGAGACGAGCCGTCCGTAGCGGGACGGGTGCAGCTTGGCCAGGTGCGCGCACAGGGCGTCGAAATCGTCCAAAGTGGACCCGGGCGTGGCCTCGGCGCTCTTGACGAGCTGCTCGTCGGACATCGGCTCCGGCGCGTCGGGCAGGCCGCGGTGCCGGTAGTCCGGGCCGTCCACGCGGATGACCTCGAACTGCTGGGAAAGGCTGCGGATCTCGCGCAGGAACTCGTCCGCGGCGAACCGCCCCTCCCCCAGCTTCTCCGGCAAGGTGTTCGACGTCGCCGCCACGTACGTGCCGGCCGCGGTCAGCTCCTGGAGCAGGCGGGTGACCAGGGTCGTGTCGCCCGGGTCGTCCAGCTCGAACTCGTCGATCGCCAGCAGCCGGTGCTCCGACAGGCGCTTGACCGCCTCCATGAAGCCGAGCGCCCCCACCAGGTGCGTCAGCTCCACGAAGGTGCCGTACGCCTTGGGTCCCGGCACCTCGTGCCACAGCGAGGCCAGCAGGTGGGTCTTGCCCACGCCGAAGCCGCCGTCCAGGTACAGGCCGCGCTTGGCGGCGGGCTCCTTGCCGCCGAACAGCGACTTCATCCAGGACTTGGGCTTCTCGGTGGCGATCCGGCGGGCGAAGGCCCGGCCGGCCGTCACCGCCGCCGCCTGGCTCGGCTCGTCCGGGTTCGGGAGGTAGCTGTCGAAGCTGACGTCGCCGAAGCGGGGCGGCGGCACCATGGCCGCCACGATCTCGTCCCCGCTGATCGTGGGCTGCCGGTCGATCAGGCGCGGGGTGGTCATGCCCGAATCGTAGTGTCGTGTTGGGATGCATCCGTGCGCATGCTCCTGCCTGAGGCCCGTGACATCGACGACACCGAGCTCGAACGGCTCTACGACTACCCGTCCGACCTGTCGCGGCCGTGGGTGCAGGTGAACTTCGTGTCCAGTCCCGACGGGGCCGTCACGGTCGGCGGCAAGTCGCAGGGGCTGTCCGGGCCGGCCGACAAGCAGGTGTTCATGCTCGGCCGGACCCTGGCCGACGTGATCCTGGTCGGGGCCGGCACCGCCGCCATCGAGGGCTACGCCGGCGTCCAGGCCGGCGAGGTCCGGGCCGCTGCCCGGGCCCGGCTCGGGCTGGCCCCCGTGCCGCCCATCGCCGTCGTCTCCCGCCGCGCCTCCGTCGACCCGGCATCGGACCTCGTCTCGACGCCGCTGGCGCCCACCATCGTCGTCACCTGCGCCGCCGCCCCGACGTCCCGAGTGGAGGCTCTCGCGGCCGCCGGCGCCGACGTCGTCATCGCTGGGGACGCCGACGTGAATCTCTCGATCGCCTTGGCGGAGCTGGACAAGCGGGGGTTGCGGCGGGTCAGCTGCGAGGGCGGGCCGCACCTTTTCGGCGCCCTCATCGAGGCCGGGCTGGTGGACCAGCTGTGCCTGACCGTCTCGCCGCGACTGGCCGGCGGCGACGCCAGCCGCATCGCCGTCGGTCCGCCGCCGGCTGCTCCCCGTGAGCTCGATCTGGCCTCGGTGTTGACCGACGAGAGCTTCCTGATGCTCCGCTACCGCTCACGGCGGCCGGTTTAGGCTCCCCGGCGGCCGAGATTGGTCCGTTCGCGGGCTGACCTCGGCCGTGGTTCGCGCCGATACCATCAGGTTCGCCGGCGAAGTCCGTTCTGGTCCCGCGCATGATCTAATGATCTTGTTGTCGGCTGAAGCAGTTCGGTCGGAGGTGAGCATTGCCGCGTCACGTCCAGCCGCGGGCCGGGTTTCCACGCGCCGGTTCGATGGCCCGCACCGAGGCTTGCCTCGTGGACTGCCTGGTCGCGCTCACCTGGCTGCTGCTGCTCGGCGGGGTGGCCATCGCACTGCGGGAGTTAGGTCTCGAACCGCGGTGGAGCGCCTCCAGCGAGCTCTCCGCCGACGTCGCCACCCTCGCCCTCGGGCTCATCCCCGTCGGCTTCTACCTCGTGCTCACCGAGACCAGCCGCCGCCAGGGCAGCCTCGGCAAGCGCCGCGTCGGCCTGCGCGTCGTCCGCTCCGACGGCACCCGCGCCGCCACCTGGCAGCTGGCCCTGCGGACCGCCATCAAGCTCAGCCCGTGGTTCCTGGCCCACCTCGGCCTCAGCCGCCTGTGGATGCACCTCGGCACCGAGCAGAGCGCGTGCTTCTGCCTGTTCTGCGTCTACCTCATCGTGCCCGTCAGCATCGGGCTGGCCCTCGTGCACCCTCAGCGCCGGGCCCTGCACGACTGGCTCACCGGCACCCGCGTCGTCGGCGACTAGGTGGGCGGCCACCGCCGCCCACCCCCAGCCGTCCCAGGCTTACAGCAGCAGCCCGTACTCCGTGGCCGACGCATCCGTGTGCAGCAACCCGTACTCGGTCGCCGACGCCGCCGGCCGCACAATCCCGTACTCCGTAGCCGAAGCCGCCGGCACCACGCCGTACTCCGTCGCCGAGGCGTCGGGGTGGACGATGAACTCGCCCTGCGCGTTCGGCACCGCCGCCGTGTTCGCCGGCAGCGCGTACTCCGCCGCCGTCGTATCGGGATGGATGAACCCCACTCCACCCACGGTCGCTGCCCCGAGCACCGTCAGCCCGGCCACCATCCGCACCACTGCCCGCATAGGTCTCCCCTTCCGTAGTGGACAGCGCCGACGCTAACCGAGCACCGTCCCCGCCGTCCGGCGTTTCGGCCAGGACCGAAACCCGGTCACGCCCACCGGCCGCTCAGTCCACGAGCTTGAGGTCCGTCCGCGGAAAGTCGTTGCCCACGTACAGCAAGGGCTCACCCGCGTGTGCGGCCACGGCGTAGGTCAGACAGTCCCCCATGTTCAGACCAGCGGGATGACGGCCCTTGCCGAAGCGGCTGAAGGCATCCAGGGCCAACTCGGTGTGCTCATCGGTGACCGGAACGGTCTTGATGTTGTTGTACTGGAGGAAACGCGCCAACAACGTGTGTCCACGCGCGCCCCACCGGCTCACCAACACCATGCCCGCTTCAAGCACGGACGGAGCGCCGATCTTGGGATCCGGATCGTCGAGCAGGTGCTGCTCAAGACGCTCATGACCGGGCTCACGGCCGATGATCGCGATGATGGCCGAGGTGTCGATGATCATACGCCGTCCGGTCCGAACCCGAGAATTTCTTCCTGCTCCGCCTTGGAAAGCGGTTTGCCCAGCTCCTCGGGGGGAATCTGGGCCCAGATCTCCTCCTCGAGGAACCTGCGGAAGCGAGCCGCACGTTGCTGCGCGGCGTCACGCTTGGTCAGCCGCTCGCGCTCAGCGCGCAGGGCAGCGCGGATCGCCCCTGTTTTCGTCTCACCGGTCAGCTCGGCGACCTCAGCCGCGAGCCGCTCGGTCTCCGGATCCTTGATGTTCAACGCCATGACCCAACAGTACCCGAGTAGGGTGTAATCAAGGCTACCATTACACCCTACTCGGGTAACTCGCCGCTGCCGGCTACTTCAGGCCGGCGGCGTCCATGCCGCGCAACTCCTTCTTCAGGTCGGCGATCTCGTCGCGGATGCGGCCGGCCAGCTCGAACTGGAGGTCGCGCGCCGCCGCCATCATCTGGTCGGTGAGCTGCTGGACGAGGTCGGCCAGCTCGGCCCGGGGCATGTTCTTGACGTCCCGCTCCACCAGCACGCCCGGCGAGACGGCCTTGCCGTCGCCGGTGGCCCGCTTGCCCCGCGAGGAGTTCCGGCCGGAGCCGCCGACCTTGACCTCCTCGCTGTCCTCGGCCTCGGCGTAGACCTTGTCGAGGATGTCGGCGATCTTCTTGCGCAGCGGCTGGGGATCGATGCCCTTCTCGGTGTTGTAGGCGATCTGCTTGTCCCGCCGGCGGTTGGTCTCGTCGATGGCGTACCGCATCGAGTCGGTGATCTTGTCGGCGTACATGTGCACCTCGCCCGAGACGTTACGGGCGGCGCGGCCGATGGTCTGGATCAGCGACGTCCCCGAGCGCAGGAAGCCCTCCTTGTCGGCGTCGAGGATCGCGACCAGCGACACCTCGGGCAGGTCCAGGCCCTCGCGCAGCAGGTTGATGCCGACCAGCACGTCGTAGTCGCCCAGCCGCAGCTGCCGCAGCAGCTCGACCCGGCGCAGGGTGTCCACCTCGGAGTGCAGATACCGCACCCGGATGCCCAGCTCCAGCAGGTAGTCGGTGAGGTCCTCGGCCATCTTCTTGGTCAGGGTGGTGACCAGCACCCGCTCGTCCCGCTCGGCCCGCACCCGGATCTCGTGCACCAGGTCGTCGATCTGCCCCTCGGTTGGCTTGATCACCACTTCCGGGTCGATCAGGCCGGTCGGGCGGATCACCTGCTCCACGAACTCGCCGCCGGCCTGGCCCATCTCGTACGGGCCGGGCGTCGCCGACAGGTACAGCGTCTGGCCGATCCGGTCCTGGAACTCCTCCCAGGTCAGCGGCCGGTTGTCCAGGGCGCTGGGCAGCCGGAAGCCGTGCTCGACCAGGTTGCGCTTGCGGGACGCGTCGCCCTCGTACATGCCGCCGATCTGCGGCACTGTCACGTGCGACTCGTCGATGACCAGCAGGAAGTCCTCGGGGAAGTAGTCGATCAGGGTGGCCGGCGCGCTGCCGGCGCCGCGGCCGTCGATGTGCCGGGAGTAGTTCTCGATGCCGGAGCAGAAGCCGACCTGGCGCATCATCTCGATGTCGTAGGTGGTGCGCATGCGCAGCCGCTGCGCCTCCAGCAGCTTGCCCTGCTTCTCCATCCTGGCCAGCGACTCGGCCAGCTCGGCCTCGATGCCGGCGATGGCCTTCTCCATCCGCTCCGGCCCGGCCACGTAGTGCGTCGCCGGGAAGATCCGCAGCTCGTCGACCTCGCGCACGACCTCGCCGGTCAGCGGGTGCAGGTAGTACAGCCGGTCGATCTCGTCGCCGAAGAACTCGACCCGCACGGCCAGCTCCTCGTAGGCCGGGATGATCTCCACGGTGTCGCCGCGCACCCGGAACGTGCCGCGGGCGAAGGCGATGTCGTTGCGGGTGTACTGCACGTCGACCAGGGCCCGCAGGAACAGGTCGCGCTCGACCTCGCCGCCCACCTTCAGCTGCACCGAGCGGTCCAGGTAGGACTGCGGCGTGCCCAGGCCGTAGATGCACGACACCGAGGCCACCACGATGGTGTCCCGCCGGGTCAGCAGGCTCATCGTGGCCGAGTGGCGCAGCCGCTCCACGTCCTCGTTGATCGAGGAGTCCTTCTCGATGTAGGTGTCGGTCTGCGGGATGTAGGCCTCGGGCTGGTAGTAGTCGTAGTAGCTGACGAAGTACTCGACCGCGTTGTCGGGGAAGAACCCCTTCAGCTCGTTGGCCAGCTGGGCGGCCAGGGTCTTGTTCGGCGCCATCACCAGCGTCGGCCGCTGGAGCTTCTCCACCAGCCAGGCCGTGGTGGCCGACTTGCCGGTGCCGGTCGCGCCCAGCAGCACCACGTCCGGCTCGCCCCGCTTCAGCCGCTGTTCCAGCTCGGCGATGGCCTGCGGCTGGTCGCCCGACGGCTGGTAGTCGGCGACCACCCTGAACCGGCCGTCGGCGCGCGGGATGTCGCTGACCGGCCGGAACTGCGAGGACGCGAGCACAGGTGAATCTGCCACGTCCACCAGGGTAGGACGCACCCCTGACAGTTTCATGCGCCGCGTGCCGCGGCGGGCTCGGCCCCCGGGTGGCCCCGCGCTCGACACGCCAAAGGTTCATCGGCGTGATCCAAATCACGTTCCATCAACCCAATGGGGCCACAAACATCCTCTAAGCATCGGAATCAGCACGGCCCGGCGATACGAAGAACAATCCCCGCGCCGTTTCTTTCGGGAGGCTTTCCATGCGTTCCACCATTGCTGTCGGGTTGGTCTGCGCCGCGGGGGCGGTCGTGCTGAGCGCGTGCGGAGGGGCCAAGATCAGCGCCACGGTCACCCCCGTCACCAGCGAAAACACCAGCTCCAGCGCGCCGGCCCCGAGCACCGCGCAGCAGCCTTCCGACCAGCCGGCCGGCACGAACGCGGGCGCGCCGCAAACAAGCCCCAACGCGCCACAACAGGTCGTTTCCAGCAATCCGTCGAACTGCCGGTCGAGTGAGCTGAAACTGGGCTTCGGCCCCGACTCCGACCACGCGATGCAGAAGACCTACACCTCGCTCCAGTTCACCAATGTCGGCCAGCGCACCTGCACGCTCCAGGGCTTCCCGGGCGTCTCCTACGTGACCGGCGACAGCGGCCAGCAGGTCGGCCTGCCGGCCAACCGCGCCGGCAACCTCGGCCCGGCCGTCACGCTGCGTCCCGGCGGCAGCACCACCGCCGGCCTGGTCATGGTGAACCCGGCCCCGTACCCGGCCGACCAGTGCAAGCAGGTCGACGTGCGCGGCCTGCGGGTCTACCCGCCCAACGAGACCGCCGCGATGTTCCTGCCGTCCGCGGGCGCCAGCTGCTCGGCCGACATCGGCCCGCTGCTCACCGTGAGCAGCGTCGGGACCTCGGCCACGAGCTGACCGAACGCCACCGACCGGCAGCGGTCGGAATATGACCCTCCCGGAGGATGGCAGCGCGGCCCCGCAGGTCACACGATGGCGGCATGACCGTCGAACTGCCCACCCAGGTCCGGACCGAGACCCACGTCCACCCGCCGAAGGTCGAGCTGTTCGACGTGGACGCGATGACGAACACGGACCCCAAGCGCCAGGTGCGGACGGTCAACGAGTACCGGCGGACCGAGCACGGCCTCTACATGTCGCGGGCCGTGGTCGGGCATCCCGAGCTCAGCCACTTCGAGTCGTGGCTGCTGCCCGCGCACGGCCTGCGGGTGACCAGACAGAGCTGGTGGTCGGGGCACGAGCGGGACTACGACTTCTACGTCGACCTGGTCCACGTGCAGCCCGGCGAGCCGGTGTGGCGGACCGTGGACCTCTACCTAGACCTGCTGGTGCGCACCGGCCGTTCGGTCGAGGTGCTGGACACCGACGAGCTGATGGCCGCCGTCCGTCTGGGTGTGCTCACCGCGCACGACGCCCAGCTGGCCCTGGAGCGCACCTACCGAGCGGTCGCCGGCATCGCCGCACACGGTTACGACATCCAGCGGTGGCTGGCCGCCGAGGGCGTTCATCTCACGTGGGCCAATAGCCGATGACCGAATTCGAGGTCAAGAGCCGTTCGACTGACGGGGACTCTCGCAACCCATTCGGTATCCAAACGGCCACAATGCGTGATGTAACGAATCGACCCGGACGGTCACCGAGCGAACACCTAGGGCTACCCTCGGGTCGCGTGGGAACGGTCATCACTCCGCAGCTGGTCGACACCGTCGACACCGTCACCGGGGTCCGCAGCTACTCGTCCGGTGGCACCAGGCACCTGACGACATGCCAGGTGGAACGGTGGGGACTCCGGATGGAATGCCCGACACCCGAGGACCCGTTCTCCGACGGCGAGGTCACCTGGCTGCTGCCCGACCTGGGCCTGCGCCTGACCCACCTGCGGTCGCGGTCCCGGCACGGCCGGCCCACGCCGAGCACCCTGACCGCCGTGCGGGTGCAGCACGATTCCCGCTCCTGGCGGACCACCGACCTGCTGCTGGGGCTGGCCGTGCCGGGCGGCACCACCGCACGCATCGTGCGCTCCGAGGAGTTCGCCGCGGCCGTCGCCGGCCGGGTGCTCCGGCCCGGCGACGCCGACCTGGCGCTGCGCACCGTGCATCGGACGCTCGAGGAGATCAGCCACTTCCGCCACGACCTCAACGCGTGGCTGAACCACCTGGACATCTTCGACGTCTGGCCGCCCCTGTAAGGACTTGCTCGCCCGGTAGCGCGTCCCGGGCGAAGTCGCAGTGGTCGTCCCCGCCCGGCCACGCCTGCGGCTCAGTTAGGCGGGGACCAACTTTCCCCCACGTGAGTGGCTCACTGGCCGCCAGGAGCGAAGTGAGCCACTCACGTAAGGGAGAACCGGCTCAGCTCGGCGGCTGCCAGCCCACCTTCGCCGCCCACGCCTCGGCCCGGGGGTCGGCCTGCTCGAACCAGGGGTCCTTGGCGTCGGCGTAGGACCCGATGTCGGTGAAACGCGGGGACAGCTCACGTTTGAGGGCGTCGTACTCCGCGCGAGCCGCGTCGTCGGCACGCAGCCAGGCCGGGAACAGCAGCGCGTAGCGCCAGCCCGGCGAGCCGTGGACCCGAATGTGCAGGTTGGCCCAGCGGCCCGGGTCGGCGCTGTAGTGCATGCGCTTGCGCCAGTGCTCGGGGTCCGGGTCGGTCGCCCGGGGACTGTCCCGAGTGATATTCGGCAGCACCGGGAAACCGGCCCCGCCCAAGGCGTCGGCCAGCTTGTCGGCGTCGTCCAGGCTGCGCACGGCCATCTGGAGGTCGATCACGTCCTTGGCCGCCAGGCCCGGCACCGAGGTCGAGCCGATGTGGTCCACCCGCAGCGCCTTGTCGCCCGCGGCCAGCGTCAGCCGGGCGATCAGGCGGCGGGCGTCGCGGGGCCACGCCGGGTCGTAGTCGACGATCTTCGGGCCGCCCCGCTGCGGGAAGGTCGCCTCGCGGACGTGGCGTTCGAACGGCAGCAGCCGGTGGCGCCACAACTCGTCCACCGCGGCCCGGACGTCGGCCTGCGATCCGCCGTTGTCCAGCCAGACGTCCGCCGCCTCGCGCCGCTGCTCCTCCGACGCCTGCGCGGCGATTCGGGCCCGCACGTCCTTTTCGTCCATGCCCCGGCTGCTGGTCAGCCGCCGCACCCGCAGCTCCACGTCCGCGTCCACCACCACGACCAGGTGAAAGGCCGGGGCCATGCCGTTCTCCACCAGCAGCGGGATGTCCTGCACCACGATGCCGTCAGCGGGGACCTTGCTCGTCAGCTCCACCGCCCGGTCGCGGACCCGGGGGTGCACGATCGAGTTGAGCTTGGCCCGGCTCTCGTCGTCCCCGAACACCTTCGCCGCCAGCGCCGGCCGGTTCAGGCTCCCGTCCTCGGCCAGCACCTCCGGGCCGAAGGCCGCCACGATCTCCTTGAGCCCGTCGGTTCCCGGCTCCACCACCTCGCGGGCGATCCGGTCCGAGTCGACCACCGTCGCCCCCAGCTCGGCCAGCCGCCGCGCCACCGTCGACTTGCCGGCCCCGATCCCGCCCGTCAACCCCACCTGCAACATGAGGCCCATCCAACCATCGCGGAGTTGGCCACGTGAGTGGCTCAGGTGGCGTCGAGAGACACCTGAGCCACTCACGTGGCCCGGCCGGCGGCGGAACGTGGAGTACCTGAGTGGCTCAGGTGGGCGCTGGGGCGAAATGAGCCACTCACGTGGGGGAGGGCGGAGGAGCGGTGCGTGTGCCGGAGGGGGTGCGGCATGGCAAAAGCCCCGCTCCGGACGGAACGGGGCTTTCTGGTGTCGCTTACCCACCCTTGGGGGTCCGGGGGCTTGCCCCCGGCGTGGGGGTGTGGGGGCTCGGCCCCCACAAGGCACTGACGAGTGACCCGGCTCGCGCTCTCCGCGAGCACGGGTCACCCATCACTCGTCACCCTCACGCACCGCCGGAGAGCTTCTCGCGGAGAGCGGCAAGCTGCTCGTCGCTGGCCAGCGAGCCGCCGCCCTGGGCCGGGGCCTCGGTGGAGCCGGAGGAGTAGTTGGTCTCCCCCTGCGCCTCGGCGTCGGCCTCGGCGGCCTTGGCGATCTGCTTCATGTGGGCCTCGTAGCGAGTGTGCGCCTCGGCGTACTGGCGCTCCCACTCCTCACGCTGCTTGTCGAAGCCTTCCTGCCAGTCCTGGGTCTCCGGGTCGAAGCCCTCGGGGTAGATGTAGTTGCCCTCGGCGTCGTACTCGGCGGCCATGCCGTACTGGGTCGGGTCGAACTCGGTCTCCGTGGTGAAGCCCTCGTTCGCCTGCTTCAGCGACAGCGAGATCCGGCGACGGTCCAGGTCGATGTCGATGACCTTGACCATGACGTCGTCGTTGACCTGGACGACCTGCTCCGGGATCTCCACGTGGCGCTCGGCCAGCTCGGAGATGTGGACCAGGCCCTCGATGCCCTCGTCGACCCGCACGAACGCGCCGAACGGAACCAGCTTGGTGACCTTGCCGGGCACGATCTGGCCGATGGCGTGGGTCCGGGCGAACTGGCGCCACGGGTCTTCCTGGGTGGCCTTCAGCGACAGGGAGACGCGCTCGCGCTCCATGTCCACGTCCAGCACCTCGACGGTGACCTCCTGGCCGACCTCGACGACCTCGGACGGGTGGTCGATGTGCTTCCAGGACAGCTCGGAGACGTGCACGAGGCCGTCCACGCCGCCCAGGTCGACGAACGCGCCGAAGTTGACGATCGAGGAGACGACGCCCTTGCGGACCTGCCCCTTCTGGAGCTGGTTGAGGAACTCGCTGCGGACCTCGGACTGGGTCTGCTCGAGCCACGCCCGGCGGGACAGGACCACGTTGTTACGGTTCTTGTCCAGCTCGATGATCTTGGCTTCGAGCTCGCGGCCGACGTACGGGAGCAGGTCGCGGACCCGGCGCATCTCGACCAGGGACGCGGGCAGGAAGCCGCGCAGGCCGATGTCCAGGATCAGGCCGCCCTTGACCACCTCGATGACCGTGCCCTTGACCGGCTCGTCCTTCTCCTTGAGGGCCTCGATGGTGCCCCAGGCGCGCTCGTACTGGGCGCGCTTCTTGGAGAGGATCAGTCGCCCTTCCTTGTCCTCCTTCTGGAGGACGAGGGCCTCGACCTCGTCGCCGACCTTGACGACCTCGTTCGGGTCAACGTCGTGCTTGATCGAGAGCTCGCGCGACGGGATGACACCTTCGGTCTTGTAACCGATGTCGAGCAGGACCTCGTCCCGGTCGACCTTGACGATGGTGCCCTCGACGATGTCGCCGTCGTTGAAGTACTTGATCGTCTTGTCGATAGCGGCGAGGAAGTCCTCCTCCGTGCCGATATCGTTGACGGCGATCTGCTGCTTCGGGGTCGTCGAAGCCGGGACGATGGTGGTGTCGGTGGACATTAGGTGGGTTGCTCCGGTACGGATTGGGTTTGATGGGCCTGAAGTTGTCGTGCTGCGGTGAGTGTCACCGCGTGCGCCACCGAAACTCCAGGCCATGGTCAAGAAGCTCTGAGTCCAAAGTTCTGGGCAGCGCAGAACCTACTACGCGGCCCATATCGTACGCGCGCCCGTGACGGCCGGGCAAACCCGGTCCCCAGAAGGAGCAGTGTGAGCACGTTGGATCGGTACGCCGGGGCCGAAGATCTCCTCGGCACGGCCGGCGCGGCCAAGCGCCAGGTGGGCGGCGCGGAGTCCAGAAAAGCGAGTATCGCCTGGTGGGACGCGGATGCCGACGACTACCAGGCCGAGCACGGCGGCTTCCTCGGCGACGCGGAGTTCGTCTGGTGCCCGGAGGGCGTGCACGAGGCCGAGGCCGGCTACCTCGGGGACGTGACCGGCCGCCGGATCCTCGAAGTCGGCTGCGGGGCGGCCGCCTGCGGCCGCTGGCTGGCGGCCCAGGGCGCGGCCGCGGTCAGCCTCGACATCTCGGCGGGCATGCTCCGCCACGCGATGGCCGGCAACGAGGCCACCAACCTGCACCCGGCCCTGGTCCGGGCCAGCGCCGACCAGCTGCCGTTCGCCGACGAGAGCTTCGACGCCGCCTGCTCGGCGTTCGGCGGCGTGCCCTTCGTCGCCGACGCGGGCGCGGTCTTCGCCGAGGTGGCCCGGGTGCTGCGGCCAGGCGGGCCGTGGGTGTTCTCGGTGACGCACCCGATGCGCTGGATCTTCCCCGACGACCCGGGGCCGATGGGCCTGACCGTCGTGCAGTCCTACTTCGACCGGACCCCGTACCTGGAGGTGGACGGCGACGGCGCCGCCACCTACGTGGAGCACCACCGCACGCTCGGCGACTACGTGCGCCAGCTGGCCGCGGCCGGCCTGGTGCTGGAGGACCTGGTCGAGCCGGAGTGGCCGGAGGGGCACGACCGGGAGTGGGGCCAGTGGAGCCCGCTGCGCGGCCGGCTGTTCCCGGGGACGGCGATCTTCCGCTGCCGACGGCCGGCATGACCGTCACCGACTCCCTGCTGGCGGCGCAGGAGGAGCGGTTCGCGCGGCTGGACCGGGTGCTGCCGCCGGCGGCGGCGCCGGAGCCGGGGGAGCTGATCAGCGCCGCCCTGCCGGACGGGTCCCGGGTGGCCGGCGTCGTCGCGCACACGGCGGTCGAGCCGGGCATGCCGCCGTGGCTGTGGTCGGCGGCCGACACGTACGAGCTACAGCCGCTGATCGGCCACACCGGCGCGGCCGGCATGCACGCGGTGCTGCGGGCCTTCCGGCAGTGGCTGGACCGGGTCGGCGACCGCGGCTGGGACACGGCCTCGACGGTGGTCTGGCCGAGCCGGGACGTCGACTGCACGCGCGTGTTCCTCGATCACGGCCTCCAGCCGCTGACGGTGACGGCGGTGCGGCGGCCGACCACGGTCCGACCGCCCGCGCTGACCCTGACCATCCGGCCGGCGATGGCCTCGGACGAGGACGCCGTGGTGGCGCTGGCCATGGCCGAGGTCCGCTACTCGTCGATGGTGGGCGCGGCGATCACCCGGCCCGAGGCGGAGCCGATGCGGCGGGCCGCCATCGCCAACCGGCTCGGCCGCGGCGACGACATCTGGGTGGCCGAGCGGGACGGCCTGGTGGTGGGCCTGGCCGAGACCGGGGTGATCGCCAACTCGCCGGTGAGCAGGACCAGCCGGCAGCTGCCGATCGGCCTGTGGGGCTATGTGAACTGTCTTTCGGTGCTCCCGGGGGCACGGGGCGCGGGAATCGGCCAGCAGCTGATGTCGGTCGTGCACAATCACTTCGCCGGCCACCGGACCGTCGGCAACTTCCTGCACTACAACCCGCCGAACCCGCTGTCGTCGGTGTTCTGGCCCCGGCAGGGCTACCGGCCACTGTGGACGCAGTGGGAGGTGCGCCCGGCGGGCGCGATGCGCTGATCGCCCCTAGGGTCGGAGATCACAGGGCGTCGAGTTGCGGCTGGGCACCTCTGTGTCGCACTATTTGAACTGACCAGTCAGTTCAAGGAGGCTCGGTGGAGATCCACGTCCAGAGCGTCGGCATCGACGGGGCGCACGGCCCGCTGTTGGAGCCGACCTCGCTGCGCGTGCGGACGGGCGAACTCGCCCTCGTCGCCGGGGAGCCCGGCACCGGCCACACCGCGTTCGCGCTGGCGATGGGCGGCCGGATGAGGCCCAGCGTCGGCTCGGTGCTGCTGGACGGCCAGGCCGACGACGCCGGCCTGCGCCGGCGGGTGGCCATCGTGGACGCGCCGGACGTGTCGACGCCCGAGGAGGCGCTGTCGCTGGGCGCGGTGATCGGCGAGGAGCTGGCGTTCGCCAAGCAGCCCGCCAACCGCAAGGCCGTGGCCGACTGGCTGCTCAAGCACGACTCCCGCGATCACGCCACCACCCGCTTCGAGTCGGTGCCGGCCGAGGTCCGCACCCGGCTGCTGGTGGAGGCCGCGAGCCAGCGCCCCGGCATCGAGGCCCTGGTCCTGGTGCTGCCCGACCGGCACGGCGCCGGCCCACAGACCTGGTGGACCACCGCCTCCAAGGCGGCCGAGAAGGGCCTGGCCGTGGTCGTGCTGTGCAGCGAGACCTCCGCCCGCCTGCTCGACCTGCCCGCGGGCCGGCTGGGCGATCGCGAACTGCCCGAGACGCTGGCTTTCACGCCGCAGGTTCAGGAGGAGCACCACGTGAGCGAGCTCGCGAGCGAACCATCGAGCACTGCGCCCTTGGCCGCGGACGCTCCGAGCGCTAGCGAGGAGGGTCTGTGAGCCCCATTCGGTTGGCGGGCACCGAGCTGCGCCGCATCACCGCGGGCAAGCTGCCCAAGCTCGCCGTGGTGGCGCTGGTGCTGGTGCCGCTGCTGTACGGCGCGATGTACCTGTACGCGAACTGGGATCCGTACAACAACCTCAAGTCGCTGCCGGTCGCGCTGGTAGTGGACGACAAGGGCGCGGACGTCGGCGGCAAGCAGCTCAACGCCGGCGACGAGGTCGCCGACGAGCTGCTGTCCGGCGGCCAGTTCGAGTGGCACCGGGTCAGCGACGCCGATGCCGACGCCGGCGTGCGCGACAACAAGTACACGTTCGCGCTGACGCTGCCGGCCGACTTCTCGCAGGCGCTGTCCTCGCCCACGCAGAACCAGCCGCGGCAGGGCGTCATCCAGCTGACCACCAACGACTCCAACAACTATCTGGCCCGCACCATCGCCGACAAGGTCGTGGACGCGGTGCGCGCGGCCGTGGCCAAGAAGGTCGGCACCACCGCGGCCGACCAGCTGCTCACCGGCTACGCCACGATCCGCAGCAGCACGTTGCAGGCCGCCGACGGCGCGTCCAAGCTGGCCGACGGCGCGGCCCAGGCCAACACCGGCGCCGGGCAGCTGGCCAGCGGCGCGTCCGACCTGGCCGCCGGCCAGCACAAGCTGCTGGACGGCTCCAACCAGCTGGTCACCGGCCTCGACCTGCTCAAGGCCAACACCGCCAACCTGCCGAGCCAGACCCAGCAGCTGGCCAGCGGGGCCAAGCAGGTGGCCGACGGCAACGCCCAGGTGGCGGCCGGCGGCTCGGCCATCGCCTCGGCCTCGTCGACGTTCACCAACAACCTGGACGGCCTGCGCTCGGACATCCAGGCCAAGCTCCAGGCCGCGGGCCTGTCGGCGGACCAGGTCAACCAGGTGCTGGCGGTGCTGGACAACGCCCGCAAGCCGATCAACGACGCCAACGGCCAGATCCAGACCGTGAACGGCAAGCTCCAGCAGCTGGCCACCGGTTCCCGGCAGGTGGCCGACGGCGCGTCCCAGCTGGCGGCGGCGTCCCCGCAGCTGGCCGGCGGCATCGCCCAGGCCGACTCCGGCGCGACGCAGCTGCGGGACGGCCTCAAGACCGCCACCGACGGGGCCGACAAGCTGTCGGCCGGGGCCACGCAGCTCAGCTCCGGCACCAAGCAGCTGGCCGACGGCAGCGCGCAGCTGCGGGACGGGCTCAACCAGGGCGCGGGCAAGATCCCCGACCCGAACGACCCGAGCAAGACCGCCGACACCATCGGCGACCCGGTCACCGTGCAGGCTGTCGGCCAGGCCACCGCCGACACCTACGGCGCCGGCCTCGCCCCGTTCTTCCTCGGCCTCGCCACCTGGATCGGCGCGTTCGTGCTGTTCCTGCTGCTGCGGCCGCTGTCCCGGCGGGCGCTGGCGGCCCGGCAGCGGCCCGGCATCGTGGCCCTGGGCGGCTGGCTGCCGGCCGCGCTGCTCAGCTTCTTCCAGGTGGTGCTGCTGTTCGCCGTTGTGACCACGCTGGTCGGCGTGCACCCGTCGAACCCGTTGGGCACCTTGGGTTTCCTGGTGCTCACCGGCTTCGCCTTCACCGCCATGCTGCACGGCCTGAACGCGCTGTTCGGGGCGGTCGGCAAGTTCCTCGGCCTGGTGCTGCTGGTGTTGCAGCTGACCACCGCCGGCGGCACCTTCCCGTGGCAGACCATCCCGGCCCCGTTGCAGCCGCTGCACATCGCGCTGCCGCTGGGCTACGTCGTGGACGGCCTGCGGCACCTGCTCTACGGCGGTTCGCTGGACAGCCTCGGCATCGACCTGCTGGTGATCGGCGGCTATCTCGTGGTGGGGCTGGCGCTGGCCGCACTGGCCGCGTACAAGCAGAGGGTGTGGACGCCCTCCCGCCTCAAGCCGGAACTCGTGCTGTGAATCCCCGGCCCGCCCGCACCTCTGCGACGAAGCAGAAGCTGTTCGACGCCGCGCTCCGCCTGGTCGGCGAGCGCGGCGCGGCCGGCGTGACCGTCGACGAGATCGCCGCCGAGGCGGGTGTGGCCAAGGGGACCGTGTACTACAACTTCGGCAGCAAGGACGGGCTGGTCGACGCCCTGCTGCGGCACGGCGTCGAGCTGCTGGCCGGGCGGCTGCGGGCCGCCGAGGACGTGGACGAGCCCGGCGACGCCCTGGAGGCCCTGGTCGACGGGGCGCTCGGCTTCTTCGCCGAGTACCCCGCCTTCGCACAGCTGCTGGTCAGCGAGATGTGGCGGACGCCCGGCCAGTGGCACGGAACGCTGAGCCTGCTGCGGGACGACATCGTGGCCATCGTGCGGCAGGTCGTCCAACGCCGGGCCGACGTCGGCGCCCTGCCACCCGACGTCCCCGTCGGCACCGCCTCCGCCGCCCTGTTCGGCACGCTGCTCGTCGTCGCCCTGGACTGGCAGGTCTTCCAACCCCAGCGCAGCCAGCGCGAAGTCCGCGACTCCGTGATCCTCTTAGTGCGCGGCGTAGGCCAGCGCTGACCTCGTGTTGCGCATGGCCCGGTCGATGTACTCCTCCTTCTCCCCCACCGGAACGACATAGCTCAGCGCGTCGACGGCCGCTTGGTCGCCGGCCAGGCGGCGGATGAGCCAGGTGGCCAGGTAGTGCGAGGCCAGGCAGCCGCCGGCGGTGGCGACGTTGTCGTTGGCGCAGAAGGGTTTGTCCACGACCTCGACGCCGGCGGCCACGACCCAGGGCTTGGTCCGGTCGTCGGTGCAGGCGGGAACGCCGTGCAGCAGGCCGAGTTTGGCCAGCACTAGGGTGCCGGAGCACTGGGCGGCCAGCAGCTGCCGGGACGGGTCGAGGCCGCGGAGCACGCCCATGATCTTGGGGTCCTCGACGACCTCCCGGGTCTTGGCGCCGCTGCCGATGATCACCGCGTCGGCCCGGACGGCGTCCTGGAGGGTGGCCATGGCCTCGACGACCACGCCGTTCATGGAGCGGACCGTGGGCGCGGGGCTGGCGATGGAGATCCGCCAGTCGTGCCGGTCGACCCGGTTGAGGATGCCGAGCGCGATCAGGGAGTCGAGCTCGTTGTAGCCGTCGAAGGTCAGGATCGCGATGTGCATGCGGCCAGGGTAGGCCGGTCCATGCATGACGGTCGAAGAATTGTCATGGATACAATCGGCCGGGTGCGGACTCCTCGGTACAAAAGCGTGGTGGACGGCCTGGCGGCGGAGCTGCGGGCGGGGCGGTGGCCGGTGGGGACGCGGCTGCCGACGCATCGGGAGCTGGCGCAGCGGGAGGGCATCGCGCTGGTCACGGCCACTCGGGTGTACGCCGAGCTGGAGGCGATGGGCCTGGTGACCGGGGAACAGGGCCGAGGCACATTCGTGCGGGACACGGCTTTGCTTGCCGGGCAAGGGATCGACGAGGGTCTGGTGGCGGCCGACGCCGTCGACCTCCGCTTCAACTACCCGGCGCTGCCGGGGCAGGCCGACCTGCTGCGCAACGCCCTGCGGGAGCTGGCCGGGGCCGGCGACCTGGAGTCGTTGCTGCACTACCAACCCCATGGCGGGCGGCTCGACGACCGGACCGCGGTGGCCCGGCATCTGCGGCGGCGCGGCCTGACCGTGGACGCGGCGCAGGTGCTGATCGTCAGCGGCGCGCAGCACGGCCTCGCTTCGGCGGCCATGTCCTTCCTACGCCGTGGCGACGTCGTGGCGGTGGATGCCCTCACCTATCCGGGTTTCAAGGTCCTCGCCCACACCCTGGGCCTGGAGCTGGTGGCCACGACCGACCTCGACGACCTCTGCCGGCGGCGACCGGTTCGCGCCGTCTACACGATGCCGACGCTGCACAATCCGCTCGGCACGGTGATGTCGTCGACCGCCCGCAAACGCTTGGCGGCCACCGCCCGGCGGCACGGGCTGGTGATCATCGAGGACGCCACGTACGCCTATCTCGTCGAGGACGCCCCGCCGCCGCTGGCCGTCCTCGCGCCGGAGATCACCATCCACGTCTCCAGCCTGTCCAAGAGCGTGGCGACCGGCCTGCGGGTCGGTTTTGTCGTGGCGGCCGAGATCGCCCCGATCGAACGGGTCATCCGCGCCACCACCTGGAACACGCCCGCCCTCACCGTGGCGTTGATCCGCCGCTGGATCGACGACGGCACCGTCGACCGGCTTGAGGGCCACAAACGCACGGATGCCCATATGCGCCAAGCGATTGCCCGCGACGTCTTCGCCGGGCTGCCGCACACCGGCCACCCGTCCTCGTACTTCCTGTGGCTGCCGCTGGCCGAGCCCGCCCGGGCCGACCGCATCGCCGCTTCCCTTCAGCGGCACCGCATCTCGGTGTCCACGGCCGCTCAGTTCGCGACCACTCCCGTTGTGCCCCAAGCCCTCCGGCTCGCCCTGGGCTCCATCCCGGTCGCCGACCTGCGCCCCACCCTGGCCACCGTCCGCGCCGCCATCGAGACCGCCTGAGGTGCTTGGAAGGGGGCTTTCCTCCACTCGGAGTGGAGGAAAGCCCCCTTCCAAGCACCGACAACGTCAGTGGGCGGCCTCGTCCCAGGAGCGGCCGTAGCCGACGGAGACCTCCAGGGGGACGGCGAGCTGGTAGGCGTTGCCCATGTTCTCCCGGACCAGGGCCTCCACCTGCTGGTGCTCGCCCTCGGCCAGCTCCAGCACGAGTTCGTCGTGCACCTGGAGCAGCACCCGGCTGCGCAGTCCGGCCTCCCGCAACGCCTTGTGCACGCCGAGCATGGCCACCTTGATGATGTCGGCGGCACTGCCCTGGATGGGGGCGTTCAGGGCCATGCGCTCGGCCGCGTCGCGGCGTTGGCGGTTGTCGCTGTTGAGGTCGGGCAGGTAGCGCCGGCGACCGAAGATGGTCTCGGTGTAGCCGTCGGCCCGGGCCTTGGCCACCACGGCCTGAAGGTAGTCGCGGACGCCGCCGAAACGGGCGAAGTAGGCGTCCATCTGCTCGCGGGCCTCGTCGGTGGAGATCCGCAGCTGCGAGGCCAGGCCGTAGGCCGACAAGCCGTAGGCCAGGCCGTAGGTCATGGCCTTGACCCGCCGCCGCAGCTCGCCGGTGACCTCGTCGATCGGCAGCGAGAACGCCTGCGCGGCCACGTAGGTGTGCAGGTCCTCGCCGGTGTTGAAGGCCTCGATCAGGCCGGCGTCCTGCGACAGGTGGGCCATGATCCGCATCTCGATCTGGCTGTAGTCGGCGGTCATCAGCTCGGCGTAGCCGGAGCCGACCACGAACGACTGCCGGATCCGGCGACCCTCCTCGGTGCGCACCGGGATGTTCTGCAGGTTGGGGTCGGTCGAGGACAGCCGGCCGGTGGCCGCGATCATCTGGTTGAACGTGGTGTGGATGCGGCCGTCGTCGGCCACCGACTTGAGCAGGCCGTCCACGGTGGTCTTGAGCCGGGTGGCGTCCCGGTGCTCCAGCAGGTGGGCCAGGAACGGGTGCTCGGTGGTCTCGTACAGCGTCTGCAGCGCCTCGGCGTCGGTGGTGTAGCCGGTCTTGGTGCGCTTGGTCTTGGGCATGTCGAGGTCCTCGAACAGGACCACCTGCAACTGCTTGGGCGAGCCGAGGTTGATCTCCTTGCCGATCACCGAGTACGCGTCCTGCGCGGCCTGCTTGACCCGGGCGGCGAAGTGCGCCTCCAGCTCGGTGAGGTGCTCGACGTCCACGCAGATGCCGGCCTCCTCGAGTTCGCCGAGCACGCCCAGCAGCGGCAGCTCCAGCTCGTCGAGCAGCCGGCGGCTGCCGATGTCGGCCAGCGCCGTGTCCAGCGCGTCGGCCAGCTCGGCGACCGCCTTGGCCTTGACGATCTGCGCCTTGGCCGCGGCCTCCGCGTCGGCGGCCTCGTCGGCCAGCAGCGACAGCTGGCCGTCGTCGACGCCGTCCTCGGCCCGCAGCTCCCGCTTGAGGTAGCGCAGCACCAGGTCGTCCAACTCGAACGAGCGCTGGCCCGGCCGCACCAGGTACGCCGCCAGCGCGGTGTCGCTGGTCCAGCCCTTGGGGTCCCAGCCGCGGGCCCGCAGCGCGTGCTCGGGGCCTTTGAAGTCGTGCCCGGCCTTGGCCACCTTCTCGTCGGCCAGCCAGGCCGCCAGCGCCTGCTCGTCGGCCTCGGTCAACGCGCTGACGTCGAGATAGCCGCCCTCGCCGGAGACCGTGGCCAGCGCGATGCCCTCGACGTCCCCGGTGCCGCCGCCCCACGTGCCCTTAAACGCCAGGCCGACCCGCTCGCCGGTGCGCGCGTGCTGCTCCAGCCACGGGGCGACCTCGCCGGCCGGGATCGCGCCGCCGGTGACGTCGAAGCCCTCGTCGGCCTCCGGCTCGGCACTGCTCAGCGTGGCGAACAGGCGATCCCGCAGGACGCGGAACTCCAGGTCGTCGAACAGCCGGTGCACCTGGTCGCGGTCCCAGGGCTGGACCGCGAGGTCGTCCGGGGCGACGCCGATCTCCACGTCCTTGACCAGCTCGGTGAGCTGCCGGTTGAGCAGCACGTTGGACAGGTTGGCCCGCAGCGCGTCGCCGGTCTTGCCCTTGACCTCGTCGACCCGGTCCACCAGGTCGCCCAGCGAGCCGAACTCGCGGATCCACTTGGCCGCGGTCTTCTCCCCCACGCCCGGGATGCCGGGCAGGTTGTCGGAGGGGTCGCCGCGCAGCGCCGCGAAGTCGGGGTACTGCTGCGGGGTCAGGTTGTACTTCTCCTGCACCGCGTCCGGGGTGAACCGGGTCAGGTCGGAGACGCCCTTGCGCGGGTAGAGCACCGTGACCCGGTCGGTGACCAGCTGCAACGCGTCGCGGTCGCCGGTGCAGATCAGCACCTCGAAGCCCTGGCCGGCCGCCTGCGTGGTCAGCGTGGCGATGATGTCGTCGGCCTCGAAGTTGTCCTTGGTCAGCACCCGGATGCCCAGCGCGGCCAGCACGTCCTGCACGATGCTGACCTGGCCGCGGAACTCGTCCGGGGTGGCCGAGCGGTTGGCCTTGTAGTCGGCGTAGGCCTCGGTGCGGAAGGTCTTGCGCGACACGTCGAAGGCGACCGCCAGGTGGGTCGGCTTCTCGTCGCGCAGCAAGTTGATCAACATCGAGGTGAAGCCGTAGACCGCGTTGGTGGTCTGCCCGGTCGTCGTCCTGAAGTTCTCCGCGGGCAGCGCGAAGAACGCCCGGTAGGCCAGCGAGTGGCCGTCGAGCAGCAGGAGACGGTGATCAGAGTGGGCTGCCGGCTGGTTCACGGGGGCGAGTCTAGGGTGAGGGTCTGACATACGAGTTGGAGGTGCCGGTGACCGACACCGCGCAGACCCGGGCCGAGGAGCTGGCGGCGCTCCCCGAGCAGCTGCCGGCCAAGATGGGCATCGAGGTCGTGGACTGGAACCGCGACCGGCTGGTCGGCACCATGCCGGTGGCCGGCAACCGCCAGCCGTACGGGCTGCTGCACGGCGGGGCCAGCGCCGTGCTGGCCGAGACCCTGGGCTCCATCGCCGCCGCCATGCACGCGGCCGACCAGGGCCGCATCGCCATGGGCGTGGAGCTCAACTGCACCCACCACCGGGGCGCGGTCGCCGGGGTCGTCACCGGCGTGGCCACTCCGCTGCACGTGGGCCGCACGATGTCGAGCTTCGAGATCGTCATCTCCGACGAGGCCGGCAAGCGGGTCTGCACCGCCCGCCTCACCTGCGCCATCCGCGAGTCCACCGGCGCCAAGACCACCTGATGGTGTGACCCCAACGCCACCAAGTCCGCCTTCACACCCCCGCCCCGACCTGCCCTGACGCTCGGAAGGGGGCCTTCCTCTCCTCGGAGTGAAGGAAAGCCCCCTTCCAAATTTGAGGAAGAGCGCCTGATCGGGTGGTTCAGCTTTCGCCGAGGTAGGCGTCGCGGACGCGCTGGTCGGCCAGCAGCTCGTGGCCGGTGCCCTCCAGCGTGGTCCGCCCCAGGTCGACCACGTACGCGTAGTCGGACTGGGCCAGCGCGGCCAGCGCGTTCTGCTCCACCAGCAGCACCGTGGTGCCCAGGTCGCGCAGGTTGCGGATGGTGTCGAAGATGCGCTGGGTCATGATCGGCGACAGGCCCATCGACGGCTCGTCCAGCATCAGCAGCCGCGGCCGGGACATCATCGCCCGCCCGATGGCCAGCATCTGCTGCTCGCCGCCGGAGAACAGGCCGGCCTTGTTCTGCCGCCGCTCGCCGAGCACCGGGAACAGCTCGTACACCCGCTCCATGTCCTCGGCCACGCCGTCGTCGGACCGGGTGTACGCGCCGAGCAGCAGGTTCTCCTCGACGGTCATCCGCGGGAACAGCCGCCGCCCCTCCGGGCAGTGGGCCACGCCCATGCCCAGGATGGCGTGCGCCGGCTGGGTGTGGATGGGCCGTCCCTCGAACAGGATCTCGCCCCGCTTGGGCCGCAGCAGCCCGGAGATGGTGCGCAGCGTGGTGGTCTTGCCGGCGCCGTTGGCGCCGATGAGGCTGACGATCTGCCCCGCCGGCACCGAGAAGCTGATCTCCCGGATGGCCTCGATCGCCCCGTAGGCCACGGACAGGCCGCGCACCTCCAGCAGCGGGCGGGTGTGGGTGGCGGCGGCCGCCCCCGGCGCCGCGGACGTCTCGGTCACGCCGCCTCCTTCGTCGGCCGCGCGACCGCCCGCGCAGTGCTGAATGGTTCGCTCGCAAGCTCGCTCACGGCGTTTCTCCCTCCTGCACGGCCTGCAGTTCGGCCTCGACTTCCTCGGGCGGCTTGCCCAGGTACGCCTCCACCACCCGCGGGTCGCCGCGCACCACGTCGGGCGTGCCCTCGACCAGCAGCTCGCCCTGCACCAGCACGGACACGCTGTCGCACAAGGTGAAGATGAACTTGGTGTCGTGCTCGATGACCACCACCGAGATGCCGAGGTCGCGGATCCGGAAGATCAGCTGCCGTGCCGCCTCGGTCTCCTGCGGGTTCATGCCGGCGGTCGGCTCGTCCAGCAGCAGCACCGCCGGGTCGGTGGCCAGCGCGCGGGCGATCTCCAGCCGCCGCTGGTCGCCGTAGGGCAGGTTGCGGGACAGCTCGTCCTCGACCCGGGCCAGCCCGACGAAGTCCAGCAGCTCCCGCGACCGCTCGCGGGCGGCCGCCTCGCCGCGCCGGAACGACGGCCCGTGGAACAGGGACGCCAGCGGCCCCTGCTGCATCCGCACGTGCCGGCCCAGCAGCACGTTCTCCAGCACGGTCATGCTGGGGAACAGCCGGATGTTCTGGAACGTCCGGGCCACGCCGGCCTCGGTGACCGCCGCCGGGTCGCCCGGCAGCACCTGCCCCTTGAGCAGCACCTGGCCGGTCGTCGGCGTGTAGAGACCGGTCAGGCAGTTGAAGAAGGTCGTCTTGCCGGCCCCGTTGGGACCGATAAGGCCGACGATCTTGCCCTCGTCCAGCGTGAGGGACACGTTCTTCAGCGCCGACAGGCCGCCGAAGACCATGGACACATCCCGTGCCTGCAACACCGGGGTGGTCATGCTCCGGCCTCCTTGGCTCCGACGGCGACCGGCGTCTTGATGGCCGTGTCGTCCAGTGACTCGCCGGTCTCGTCCTCGCCGGCCAACTCCGCCCTGCGGTGCCGGTCGGCGACCAGGCCCTGCGGCCGGAACCGCATGATGAACACCAGCGCCAGGCCGAAGAACATCAGGCGGTAGTCCTGGAACTGCCGCAGCTCCTCGGGCAGCACGAACAGCAGCGAGGCGCCGAGCACCGCGCCGGGGATCGTGCCCATGCCGCCGAGGATGACCGAGGCCAGCAGGGTCACCGACTGGTTGAACTGGAAGCTGTCGTACGAGGCGGTGGCCAGCTTGTGCGCGAACACCGCGCCGGCCACGCCGGCCAGCGTCGCGCCGGTCATGAAGGCCAGGATCTTCAGCTTGCCGGTCTTCACGCCCATCGCCCGCGCGACGTCCTCGTCCTCCCGGATCGCGATCCAGGCCCGGCCGATGCGGCTGTTCTTCAGGTTGGCGAAGACCAGCATCACCGCCGCCACCAGCAGCACCGTGAGCAGGTAGTAGAGGATGCCGGCCGGCAGCTGGAGGCTGCCGATGGTCAGCGAGTCGCTGAACTCGGTCCCGAACAGGCTCAGCTGCGGGATGTTCGGGATGGCGTTGGAGCCGCCGGTCAGGCCGCCGATGTTGTTCTGCGCGGTGCGGACGAAGATCTCACCGAACGCCAGCGTCACGATGGCCAGGTAGTCGCCGCGCACCCGCAGCGTCGGCGAGCCGACCACCGCGCCGAAGATGCCGGCCACCACGCCGGAGGCGATCAGGGCCAGGATGAACGGCAGCCGGATGCCGAACTCGGAGGCGATCGCGCCGGACAGGTTGGCCGCCACGAAGGCGCCGATGCCCATGAACGCGACGTAGCCGAGGTCGAGCAGGCCGGCCAGGCCGACCACGATGTTCAGGCCGATCGCCGTCGCGGCGTACACGCCGATGTTGGCGGTGATCGTCATCCAGTAGTCGTTGCCGACCGAGGTGAACGGCACCGCGAGCGCGCACACCACCAGCACGGCGATGCTGAACAGCCGGTGCCGCTCGGACATGTCCGAGATCCACTTGGTGATGCCGAACGCCCACAGCACGCCCATCAGGCCGCCGGCCGCGGACAGGTAGGACAGGAACAGCGGGCCGATGTACGGGTCGGACACGCCGCTGTGGCCGCCGGCCGTGAGCGTCTCGGTGATCAGCAGCACCAGCGCCGCGAACGCGACGATCAGGATCAGCCACTCCGCCCACCAGGGCAGCTTCGGCTTGACCACGGTCAACGTGGTGCGCGGCAACTGGTTGGCGCCGTACACCACCGCGAGACCGCCGAGCACGCCGACGATGCCGCCGAAGGCGGGCGCGCCGTCGGCCATCGTGACCGCGCCGAAGCCGCCGCCGTCGCCGGCGATGAACAGCGTGTTGACCACGGCGATGCCCAGCGAGCCCCAGCCGACCGCCTTGAGCACGCGGGCCCGGTCGCGCAGCGGCACGTAGGTGAACACCAGCACGGCCAGGCCGAGGATCTCCAGGTACAGCCGGAAGGACGTGAGCCCGAACGGGGCGTCGAAGAACTCCAGGGTGGCCTTGTCCGGGTAGGGGCCGTCGTTGAGCACGAAGGTCGCCCACGGCAGCAGCGCGCCGACGATCAGCAGCACACCGCCCAGCGTGGTCAGGGGACGAGCGATCGCGGTTCTCATGCGCGCACCCTTTCCGCCTCGCCGAACAGACCCTGCGGCCGGAACACCAGCACCACGATCAGCAGGACGAAGATCCACACGTAGTCGTAGGCGGTGCCGCCGGGCAGCCAGATGTCGGCCAGGTTCTTGACCAGGCCGATGATGAACGCGCCGATCACCGCGCCGCGGATGCTGCCGATGCCGCCGAGCACGGCCGCGGTGAAGGCGAAGACGCCGTTCTGGAAGCCGATGTAGTTGTCGACGGCGTTGATGTAGTTGCCGTAGAGCACGCCGCCGACGCCGGCCAGCACCGCGCCGATGGCGAAGGTCAGCACGATCACCCGGTCCGGGTTGATGCCCATCAGCCGGGCGGTGTCCGGGTCCTGCGCGGTGGCCCGCATCGCGCGGCCCATCCGGGACCGGTTGACGTAGGTCTGCAGGATCGTCGCCAGCACCAGCGACACGACCAGCATCAGCAGGCCGCTGGGCTTGAGGGTGATCGAGCCGATGTGGATCGGCGCCGAGTCGATCAGGCTGGGGAACGGCACCGCCGAGGTCGCGCCCGGATACCAGAGGCGGACGACCTCCTGGAGGAACACCGACACGCCGAGCGCCGTGATCAGCGGCGCCAGCCGGGGCGCGTTGCGCAGCGGCCGGTAGGCGAAGCGCTCCATCAGCAGCGCGATCACCAGCGAGGTGATGATGCCGCCGACCACCATCGCCGGCAGCGCGACGTACCAGATCTTCTGGGCGTCCGCGGGCAGGATGAAGGTGTAGGTGGCCAGGCCGCCGAACGCGCCGGTCATGAAGATCTCGCCGTGCGCGAAGTTGATCAGTTGGATGATGCCGTAGACCATCGTGTAGCCCAACGCCACCATGGCGATCAGACCGCCGAAGATCAGGCCGTTGGTTATCTGTTGCAACAGAACTGCCACTGCTACCTCCATAGACGGCGGGGGCGAGGCCCTTGTGAGGCGCCCACCCCCGCCGCTTTGTGCCTAGTGTCAGTAGCTGGTGATCAGCTCTCCGCCGCGCCGGACTTGACGGCCTTCCAGGCGCCCGAGGACACCTGGTACACGGTCAGCACCTTGTTCGTGCTGTCGCCGTACTGGTCGAAGGAGATCGGGCCGGTGGCGCCGCTGCCGGAGTACGACTGGATGTTCTTGATCAGCGCGTCCCGCTGGCTGTCGCTCCAGGTGCCGCTGTCGCCCAGGGTCTTGGCCAGGCTGGAGATGATCACGTTGGCCGCGTCGTAGGCGAAGGCGCCGTAGGAGGCGTAGGGCTCCTTGTAGCTCTTGGCCGCGTAGTCCTTGATGAAGGTGGCCGCGCTCTGCAGCTGGTCGGCCGGCGCGCCGACGGAGGTGGCCAGGTCACCCTCCTTGCCGCCCAGCGCGATGAACTTCGGGTCGTAGATGCCGTCGCCGCCCATCACCGGGACGTTCAGGCCCAGGCCGGCGGCCTGCTTGGACAGCGGGCCCGCGGCCGGGTACTCGCCGCCATAGAAGATGGCGTCGGGGCTGGTCGCCTTGACCTTGGTCAGCACGCCGGAGAAGTCGGTGTCGTTCTCGCCGACCTGCTCGTGGTCGACGATCGTCGCGCCGTCCTTGGTCGCGCGGTCGGTGACCGCCTTGGCCAGGCCCTGGCCGTAGGTCTTGCCGTCGTCGATGATCGCCAGCTTCTTCTTGCCGGCCGTCTTGACCAGGTAGTCGGCGGCGTAGGGGCCCTGGAAGCTGTCGGTGGTGCAGACCCGGAAGTAGTTGTCGAACGGACGCTTCTCGTTCGCCGGGTCGGTGCCCTGGGTCAGCGACGGGTTGGTGTTGGCCGGCGAGACCATCGGGATCTTCTTGTTCGACAGGATCGGCTGCACCACCTGGGCCACCGAGGAGTTCAGCGTGCCGACCACGCCGACCACGTTGGAGTCCGAGGACATCTTGGTGGCGGCCTGGGCGCCGACCTGCGGCGTCGCCTGGTCGTCCTCACCGTCGAGGGCCAGCTTGTAGCCCTTGACCGCGCACTTCTCGTTGGCCTGCGCCACGGCCAGGTCGGCCGAGTGCTCGATGCCCAGGCCGACCGCCGACAGGTTGCCGCTCAGCGGCGAGATCGTGCCGATGACGAGCGTGCCCTTGCTGACATCGCAGCTGGCGGAGCCGCCGCTCTCGGTCTTGTTCGTGCCGCAGCCTGCCAGCGCGAGTGCGCCGGCCACGACCACCACTGCGGCCTTCACCGTCCGGTTAAGCACGTGACGTCCCTTCTCCGAGCTGCCCGGCCGTGCGATAGACACCGACCGTGTGACCCTGCCTGATTTGGGGGTTGCGCGGAAGTTAGGCGATGAAGCGCTCCACAGTCATCGCGGTGGACCTTTCCGTGACCAGACCGCAACGTTGCGAGAACCCTGCGTTGCCATACCGACGCACAACGCCACAACTGTTTACCAAACAACATCGAACGGAAATACCGATTTCAAGTCGGCAACGGGCCTGTCTTCGCCCCTATGTACCCGCCTACCATGCCCGAATGCCCCCGACGAAACGGCTGCTGGTTGCCCTGGGAGCGGTCCTTCTGCTGGTCAGCGCGGGTGTCACGCTACGCGCGCTTCAACAGACCCAAAACACACCACCTGCCCCGAATTCGGAGATCAGACGGGTGGACCGATTCACCAACCGTAACGTTCTGGTGCCGCAGCCAATCGACACGCCGGCAACCCCGGCCGACCTGCGGGTGACTTCGGAAGTCGGCGCACTGCGCGCCGACTGGGCCGATGCCGGAGCATCGGGGTACGAGGTGACCTGGCGCCACGGGGGCGAACTGGACCACACAATGCTGACCATACAGCCCGAAGTCCGGCTCGGCGGACTTCGGGCAGGCGTGTCCTACTCGATCGAAGTGCGGGCCGTGGACGCTTACGGCAAGCGGTCCAACCCGGCGGAGGCCACCGGGACCCCGGCGGCTGCTCCCGACAACGCGTGGAAAACGCCGTTGACCGGGCTGTTCGACGACTTCTCCGACGTCGCCACGCTGACCAGGCGCTGGCACCTGGCCGGCTACCAGGGCTGCGTCGACGCTGCTGGCGGGGCCGGCGGGCTCGTGATCGGCCTCGAATGCGGAGCCGATGAGGCAGTGCTGCGCGCCCGATCGCGCATCGAACTCGGGTCGAATGGGGAATTGGGCCGAATAGCCGTCGTGACCGACGCGGCCGGCCCCGGAGGTCGGCTAACTGTTGATCTCAGTCCCGGCCCCGTCGACCGGGTCGGGCCGACGCTGCCGCCCGGCGCCGTGCAGATCGTCGTGGACGATCAGGGCGCCCAGGTGCTCGCCGCCGACGACGTGCCTCGGGTTCCCGGCGCCCACCCCGCCGTCACGGTGGCCCGCGGCATCGGCGTGCCGCACCGGTTCGAGGTCGTGCTGCGCAGCGACGGCATCACCGTGCTCCAGGACGGGCAGGAGATCGGCTTCGGCGGCGTCGTGCCGTCCTGGCGATCCGCCTACGTGCTGTACGGGTTGCAGGGGCCGGCCGGGCTCAAGTCCCGGGTGTTCGTCGACGCCGCCGGCTTCTCCGGGCCGCCGTCGCCCGCCCAGTCCGTCGGCGAGGTGTCCCTCGTGCCCGCCACCATCCGCGTCCTCGGGCCCACCGACCTCGCCCCCGGCATCGGCATCTCCCGCAAACCCCTCATCGGCGCCGCGTCCGCCCGCTACGTCGCCACCGTGCGGGCCGACTCCGCCGACCTCGACCCCGGCGGGCTGTCCGTGCAACTCGGCGACGCCCGCTACCCCGTCGTCCAGGCCGACCCCGGGCCCGTGCCGTCCGGGTCCGTCACCACCGTCTACGCCGACCTGCCCGCCGTCCTGCTCGGGCCGTCAGGGCCCGACCAGCTCAGCCCGTACGTGCTGCGATCGGACCGGGGGCAGGCCACCATCGTCGAGAGCTACCTGGAGATCCACTCCACCGGCGCTCCCCCGCCGTTCTCCAGCCCCGCCCTGGCCGCCGCGCCGCCGGTCAGCCAGCCGCCACTCGTGCAGGTCGACTCCAGCCAGGACAGCGGCCGCTTCGTGCTCGACGTGACCCTCGACGGCCGCTACAACAGCGAAGTCACCGGCATCGCCGGATTCGAGGTGTGGGTCGACGGGCAGCAGATGGTCGGGCAGCCCACCGACGCCGGCGGGCCCGGCCTCGGCGGCCGCTACACCGTCGTGTTCTCCGCCGGGGCGCTGCGCCCCGGCAAGCACACCGTCGACGTGCGGGAATACCCCGTCGACAGCTCGCTGGCCGCTGCCTCCACGCTCAAGGACGTCACCGTCACTTGATGCCGTCGACCACGGCCTCCGCCACCGCCTTCATCGTCGTGCGGCGGTCCATCGCCGTGCGCTGGATCCAGCGGAACGCCTCCGGCTCCGTCATGTTCTGCGCGCTCATCAGCAGGCCCTTCGCCCGCTCGATCACCTTGCGCGTCTCCAGCCGGTCCGTCAGGCTCGCCACCTCGTTCTCCAGCGCCTGCAGCTCCGAGAACCGGCTCATCGCCAACTCCACCGCCGGCACCAGATCCCGCTTCGCGAACGGCTTCACCAGGTACGCCATCGCGCCCGCGTCCCGCGCCCGCTCCACCAGATCCCGCTGGCTGAACGCCGTCAGAATCACCACCGGCGCGATCCGCTCCTTGGCGATCACCGACGCCGCCTCGATGCCGTCCATCTTCGGCATCTTCACGTCCAGAATCACCAGATCGGGTCGCAGCTCCCCGGCGAGGCGCACCGCCTCCTCGCCGTCACCCGCCTCCCCGACCACCTGGTAGCCCTCCTCGCGGAGCATCTCCACCAGATCGAGCCGGATCAACGCCTCGTCCTCCGCGACGAGCACCCGACGCTGCGGGGCAGTTGCCTGCGTCTGGGCCTCGGCAGCCGGCTGGGTCACCGCGGTCCTCCTGTGCGATCGAGGAATCCACCCTGACGAGTGGACCGAAACCGCAGTTTACTCAGTGCGCCTGCCCACCACCCCCGCCCACGGCGTGATCAGCCCTACACCCCGGGGCCCCCTCCACCCCCCTCACCCCCGTCGCGTAGAGTGACCCCCTGCACGAGCCCCCGTAGCCCAACGGCAGAGGCAACGGATTCAAAACCCGTCCAGTGTCAGTTCGAATCTGACCGGGGGCACTCGCTCTGGGTGATCTCTGTTCGCGAAACGCGCGAACCGG
>NZ_JBIUAG010000027.1:0-92828 GCF_044547355.1 Kutzneria sp. NPDC052558 | reverse complement strand
CGGATCGCTCGTCGTGTCCTCTGGGGGACGACCCCCAGACCCCCGAATGCGGCGTTCCGCCGCTCGTGTGGATGGTGTACGGGTCGCGCCGGGGGCCACTCGCTCTGGGTGATCTCTGTTCGCGAAACGCGCGAACCGGATCGCTCGTCGTGTCCTCTGGGGGACGACCCCCAGACCCCCGAATGCGGCGTTCCGCCGCTCGTGTGGATGGTGTACGGGTCGCGCCGGGGGCACGTATCAGGATGCACACTCCCTCCCACTAGCGGCTTTGCCGCACTCAGCGGGGTCGCAGGGAGTGTGCTCCTCCTCGATCCCTGTGATTCCGGTCAGTTCCGCGAGGTTCTCGGCGGGCAGTGTGACACTCAGCGTGGCCTCGTTGGTGGCGTAGTGGACCCGGACCGTGAGCTGGGTCAGGTCGAACAAACGGTTCAGCAATTCGTCCGGCGCCCGATGCAGGTTGACGGTCAGGTGCGGTAGCACGTCGAGCAGGTGGACCTGGTTGGCGTTCGGTTGGTCCGGGTCTGCGGCGTCCTGCCGGTCGAGAGCGGCAATCGACGTCAGTAGGGATCGGCGCTCGACGTCCAGGTCGTTGTAGCGCTGCCGCAGACCGTTGACGAAGGGATCTCCTGGTTCGCGAACGTGCTGGCCGCGTTGCGCGAGGCCGGCTTGATCGCGCTGCGCGACAAGGGCTACCACGGGTACGACCCGACCGGTCAGCGGGTTCGGACCCCGTACAAAGGCCGCAACAAGCCCGAGTCCCACAAGGAGGCCAACCGCGCCCATTCGAAGTTATCCGTCCCCTGGCGTCCGGTCAAGGAATACAAGCTTGAAACATCCTATCAATCTGCTCGCCTCCGGGCGGCTGGCCGGCGCGGCTCGACATCGCCCCGCGCGTTCTTTCCACAGATCTGCGCGCGACAAGGGAGTTCCGTGCCGTGATGGGATCCGCCGAGCTCACCGGCTGCGACGACCCGACCCGCCCTCGCTGGCATTAAGATCCGATGTTTCCGTCGGATCGCGGTCGCCGTGGTGATCCTGCGGTCGCGGTCGGCAACGGCTCGACCGAGAGGATCAGTGACCGGGACCGCCGGGACAGAACCCCGCGTTGGCCGAGGCCGACGTGGTGCTGGTGCTCGGCAGCGACGTGCCCTGGATCCCGACCAGGAACCGGCCGGCCGGCGACGCGCGGATCTTCGTGATCGGACGCCGCTGTGGCACGTGCCGGCCGAATGCACCGCCCGCACCGATCTCGGCACCGCGCTCCCCCAGCTCGCCGACGTCGTGCGCACCCTTCCGCCGGCCGATCCCGACGCCGTCGCCGCACGGCGACGCGAGGTGGCCGTCGCGCACGCTCTCGGCGTCAAGTTGGCGTGCCCCGACCGGACCACGGTCTCGCTGGTCGGGGACGGCGCCTACCTGCTCGGCGTGCCGGCTTCCGCGCAGTGGACGGCTCGCCGATACGACCTGCCCCCCTCACCGTCATCTACGACAACCGCGGCTGGAAGTCGGCACCGACAGAGCCCGCCGTGCTGGCAGCCGCAACCGCAGGCAGCAACGCAGGCGCACCGGGCCGTTCCGACACTCCAAACGACGACGTGTTCCGGCACGCAGCTCGGCCGCCGCCAGGGCCGGGCCTGTTCACGGGTTTCAGTCGACGGCAGCACATCCCGATCAAGACCGCTTGAGACCGCGTCGAACGCCTCCAGCCCCATGTGGATGAAGTCCGAGCAGAGATCGAGATGGCGACCCCACAGCCGACGGTCGCCGGCAGCCATGCGCGCGCCCGCGGACCGGCACGACACACAGCGGCCGAGGTGAATCCTGACGGCGACCTCCTCCATGGTGGACGCCTCTCCGTCCGCCATGGCCGAGAACGCCTCCATGCATCGCCGACAGTCCATGTAGTGAGTGGTCGGCCGGCCACACCGGATGGTTCCGGCGAAGTTCTGATCGACACTCGATTTTCACCGCTGAGTGGGACAACGCCCGCCCAGTCAACGTGCAGCACATCGAATGTGACGTGGATCTCAAACTATCGTGTCATTGCTTTGGCCGGGAACTGACCAACCAACGATGACGACCACTGGGACATGCACGAGCTGGGTTCGGTCGAACACGCCGGCGGCGGGCTCATGACGAGGCCCGTTGGCGGACAGCGGGCCGCCGTTGTCGCGGGGATCGCCGGCCATGTGCCGGAGCAAGTGCTTACCAACGGTGACCTCATCACCCGATTCGACACCTCGGACGAGTGGATCCGCAGCCGGACGGGAATCGGCGAACGGCGCGTGGCCCGACCTGGCGAGGCCACCTCGGACCTCGCCGTCCAGGCCGGTGCGGCAGCGCTGGCGTCGGTTGCGGCCATCGAACCGATAGACCTGGTCATCCTGGCCACGAGCACTCCGGACCATCCCTGCCCGGCGACCGCGCCGGCCGTGGCCGCGCGGCTGGGGCTGGGTGGGGTCGCGGCGTTCGACGTTGGCGCGGTGTGTTCCGGCTTTGTCTACGGACTTGCCGTCGCGCAGGGCATGATCGCCGGCGGCGTGGTCAGGTCGGCGCTGCTCATCGGCGCGGACGTGTTCTCCACGATCCTCAACCCCAACGACCGCAGCACGAATGCTGTCTTCGGTGACGGCGCGGGCGCCATGGTGTTGCGGGCCGGGCGATCCGACGAACTCGGGGCCGTGCACGCCATCGATCTGGGCAGTGACGGCGACCTTACGGACCTGATCGCCGTGCGGGCCGGTGGTTCGCGCCAGCCGACCGCCGACGGCGAGGCGGACCGCTGGTTCGCCATGCAGGGCCAGGCCGTCTACCGGCACGCGATCCTCCGGATGACCGAGTCGTCGGGGAAGGCGTTGGCCGCCACCGGATGGCGGCCCGACCAGGTCGACCTGCTCGTCGCCCATCAAGCCAACGCGCGCATCCTGGCGACCGTCGGCGCTGAGCTGGGTGTCACGCCGGACCGCGTCTACAGCAACATCTCCACGGTCGGCAACACCGTCGCCGCGTCGATTCCGCTGGCGCTGGCCGACGCCCACGCGCAAGGACAGCTAACGGCTGGGGACCGCCTGCTGCTGACGGCCTTCGGCGGTGGGGCCGCCTGGGGCTCCGTGACGTTGACCTGGCCGCGTCTGCCGTAGCCAATCCATTGAAAGCGAGGGGGAATTCGCGATGGACCACGCCCAAGTGCGGTCACTCGTGGCCGAGTTCTTATGTGGCGTCAACCCGGACGCCGCCGACCCGGACGTGGAAAAGACCTGGTCGGAGCTGGGTGTCGACTCGCTGAGCCTGGTCGACCTGCTGTTCAAGCTGGAACGGGAGCTCGGTGTGTCCATTCCGGACGAAGCGCTGCCGGAGATCACCACCGTCGGCGGACTCATGGCCCACGTGGCCGGCTGAAAGGAGACACCCTGATGCGCATCTCACCGCAGGACGGCATCGGCGTCGTCGTGGAGAACTTCGACTCCGCCTCCGACGAGGACGTCCGACAGCTGAAGCAGGCCGTGTACCGCGACAAGATCGTCGTGCTCAAGGGTCAGAACCTCGATCCGCACGAATTTCTCGCCCTGGGCAAGAGATTAGGCACACCGGAGACGTACTACGAGCCGATCTACCAACACCCTGAGGTGCCGGAGGTGTTCGTCTCCTCCAATGTCCCCAAGGACGGCAAGCAGATCGGCGTGCCGAAGACCGGAAAGTTCTGGCACTCCGACTACCAGTTCATGCCACGCCCGTTCGACATCACGCTGATCTACCCGCAGGTCATCCCGACCCGCAACCGGGGCACGCTGTTCATCGACCTGTGCAAGGCCTACCAGAACCTCACCGAGGAACTGAAGCTCGCGGTCAAGGACACCACCGCGACGCACAGCGTGCGGCGCTACTTCAAGATCCGGCCGACCGACGTCTACCGGCCGATCTCCGAGGTCATCGAGGAGGTGGACGCCAAGACGCCGCCAGTGGTCTCGCCGACCGCGCAACAACATCCGCACACCGACGAGACGATCCTCTACCTCAGCGAAGGCTTCACGCTGTCGATCACCGACGCCAACGGCGTCGACCGGCCGGACCTGTTACGGGAACTGCTCGCGGCGACCGGGCAGCTCGACGACACCCATCAGCATCCGGCGATCCACCTGCAGACGTTCGAGCAGGGCGACATGCTGGTGTGGGACAACCGAAGCCTGGTACACCGGGCCGTGCACACCACGGCGCCGGAGCCGACGGTGTCCTTCCGCGTCACCGTCTACGACGACGTGGCGGGCTGAGCCGTGGAGTTGACCACGTCGCTGCTCGACGAGGTGCTGCGGTGCTACAAGCCGCATTGCCGATACCTCACGTCGATGGATCTCAGCGTGGACGGCGAAGTCCTCACGGGCACCGGCGAGTTCAGCATCCCGGAGTCCTGCTACATCGACGACACCGGCCACCTCAACTCGGTCGAGGTCAACATCTGCTACAACCAGCTGCTGTACGCGGTGATCGCGAACGCGGTGCACGACGGCGTCGGCGAGGTCTTCGGCGGCTGGACGATGGCGGAGTTCTGGCGGCGGCAGCTGCCGGACATCCTGATCGCGTCGTTCGGCAGCACGTTCCGCCGGCCCATCGATCCGCGCTCGTTCCACGGCGAGTTCACCGTCGACCGGATCTCGCAGCGCCGGCTGCGCCCGGACGTCGCACCGCTGGTGTCGCTGGCGACCTCGTTCCGCTTCTGGGACGACACCGGCGGAGCCTGCGACGGTACGGCCAGGGTCGCGATCGTCGACGGAGGCGCCCATGACTGAGAATCGGATCTACTATGGCGAACTACAGACAGTGGGCGCCATACCGGGCTTTCATGCGCAGCGGCAGCCCGAGGTGCCGGCGATCATCTGCGCCGGCCGGCAGCTCGACTACGCCGGGCTGCACCGGACGAGCAACCGCATCGGGCACGCGCTGCGGGCCGCGGGCGTCAACGTCGGCGACCGGGTCGCGTACGTGGGCCAGGAGTCGGTGGACTACTACGCGACCTTCTTCGCCTGCGCGAAGATCGGCGCGGTGCTGGTGCCGATCAACTTCCGGCTGACCGGTCCGGAGGTCGAGCACATCGTCCGCGACTCCGGCAGCCGGCTGCTGATCGCCGACGACGACCTGCGCCCGGCGCTTGGCGACGTCAGGGCGGATGTCAAGAGCACCAGCGACTTCGACGACTGGACCGGGTCGCAGCCGGACGCCGACCACCGCGTCCGCATCGGACCCGAGGACCCGCTGGTGCAGCTCTACACCAGCGGCACCACCGGGCTTCCCAAAGGTGTCGTGCTGCCGCACCGCAGCCTGTTCGCGATCCGGGACGCGCTGGCCGGCGCCGGCCTGGACTGGATCGACTGGCGCCCGGGCGATCGCAGCCTGGTCGGCATCCCGGGATTCCACGTCGGCGGCGTCTGGTGGGCCACGCAAGGCTTCTCCGCCGGCATCACCAACGTGGCGATGCCGCGCTTCGACCCCACATACGCGGTGCGGCTGATCATCGACCTCGGCGTGACCACCGCCTGCGTGGTGCCGTCCATGCTGCGCCTGCTGCTGAACGAACCCGGCGTGGACAAGGCGACCTTCGCCAGCATCCGCAAGATCGTCTACGGCGGCTCGCCGATCGTGGAGGCGCTGCTGCGGGAATCGCTGGCGATCTTCGACGGCGACTTCGCCCAGATCTACGGCCTCACCGAGACCGGCAACACCGCCGTGTGCCTGCCACCGGAGGCCCACGTCGTGGGCAGCCCCCGGCTGCGCGCGGCCGGGCGGCCGTACCCGGGCGTCGAGGTCAAGGTGATCGACAAGGCCGGCGTTCCGTTGCCGGCCGGGGAGATCGGCGAGGTCTGCCTGCGCACGCCCGCGCGGATGCTGGGGTACTGGGGCCTGCCCGAGGCGACGGCGGCGACCCTCGTGGATGGCTGGGTGCACACCGGCGACGCCGGCCACCTGGACGAGGACGGCTACGTCTTCATCAGCGACCGGCTCAAGGACATGATCATCGTCGGCGGCGAGAACATCTACCCCGCCGAGATCGAGAACGTGCTCGGCAAGCACCCCGCGGTCGGCGACGTGGCGGTGATCGGTGTGCCCGACGACCGGTTCGGCGAGGCCGTGCACGCGTACGTCGCGGTGCGTCCCGGCGAGCAGCTGCGCCCCCGCGATCTGCTGCTGTTCGCCAGGGACCAGCTGGCCTCGTTCAAGATCCCGTCCAAGTTCGAGTTCGTCGACGCCGTGCCGCGCAATCCCAGCGGCAAGATCCTGCGCCGCGAGCTGCGGGACCGGTTCTGGGCCGACCGCGACCGCAACGTCAACTAGGCAAGGGGGAATCATGCAGCTCACGCGGGACGTCGTCTGCGCGGACATCGCCGAGCAGCTGTACATGGAGCCCGAGGAGGTCGCCGCCAGCGGCGACCTGTTCGGTGAGGGCCTGGATTCCGTCGGGTTACTGACCCTGGTGGAGCGCTGGCGCGAGCTCGGTGCGGAGGTCGCGTTCGTCGACCTGGCCGAGCGGCCGACGCTGGAAGCGTGGTGGCAGGTGCTGTCCCGTGACTGAGCTCGCACTGACGGCCGCGCAGCACGGCATCTGGACCGGCCAGCAGCTCGATCCGCAGTCCCCCGCCTACAACACGGCCGAGTACATCGAGATCGACGGCGCGGTGGACGTGGATCTGTTGGTGGCGGCGATCCAGCGAGCCGTGGCCGACGCCGAGGCGCTGTCCGCACGGTTCGCCGACACGGATGACGGGCCCCGGCAGATACTTCAACCCCGCCCGTGGTCGGTGCACGTCGCCGACCTGACCGAAGCGGCGGCGCTGGAGTGGATGGCCGCGGACGTGGCCGCCCCCGTGGATCTGGCCGCCGATGTGTTGTTCGCGCACGCGGTGTTCCGCATCGCCGAGGACCGTTTCCTGTGGTACCACCGCGTGCATCACATCCTGCTCGACGGCTATGGCCTGGCGCTGGTCGCTCGGCGGGTCGCCGAGGTCTACACCGCCTTGGTCGCCGGTGAGGAGCCCGGCGGGCATGAGTTCGGGACGCTCGCGTCAGTCGTGGACGAGGACGTGGCCTACCGGGAAGGTCCCACGCACCAACGGGATCGCGAGTTCTGGGTGGACTACCAGCGGGACCGTCCCGCGCCGCCGACATTGGCTGGTCGTTCGGCCCCGCTGGCGCAGAGCGTGGTGCGGTCGATGGCCGACATCGACCGGCCGACGGCGGACCTGCTGCGAGACGTCGCGAAGGCGGCCAGGGCCAACTGGACCGAGGTCCTCTGCGCCGCCATCGCGACCTACCTGCACCGGATGACCGGCGCGAGGGAGATCTCCCTTGCGCTGCCGGTGATGCTGCGGACCGGCTCGGTGGCGCTGCGGGTGCCGTGCATGGTGCTCAACGTCGTCCAGGTGTGGAGCGACTTCACCGAGAGCCCCAGCCTGGTCGAGGTGACCACGCAGGTGGCAACGCATCTGCGGCGCAGCCGTCGGCATCACCGCTACCGCTACGAGCAGTTGCGCCGGGACCTGCATCTGGTTGGCAGCAAGCGCAAGCTGTTCGGCCCGTCGGCGAACATCATGCCGTTCGACTACGGCCTGGGTTTCGCCGGCCTGCCCAGCGTCGTACGCAACGTGTCGGCCGGACTGGTCGAGGACCTGGCGTTCAACGTCTATGACCGCGCCGACGGCGAGGGCCTGCGCATCGCCCTCGACGGCAACCCGAATCTCTACAGCGCCGAGGACTTGGCCGGTCACGTACGGCGGTTCGGCGCCGTGCTGCGACGGCTGCTCGCCATGCCAGCTGCGCCGGTCGGCGAGGCGGACCTCCTGCTCGACGACGAGCGGGACCTGTTGCTGCACAAGTGGAACGACACTGACCAGGTCTGGCCCGACGGCACCATCACCGACCTGCTTCAGGCTCGCGTCGAGGCCACGCCGGACGCGACCGCCCTCGTCGCCGGCGACCGGATCCTCAGCTATCGGCAGCTGGACCGCGACGCACGGCGGCTGGCCGGGGTGCTCACGGCTCGCAGCGTCGGACCCAGCGACGTGGTCATGCTGCTGTTGCCCCGCACCGCAGATTCGATCGTCGCCTTGTTCGCGGTGCTGCTGGCCGGCGCGGCCTATCTGCCGGCCGATCCGGACTATCCGGCGCGCCGCATCGAGTACTTGATCGACGACGCGAAACCACGGCTGGTGATCAGCACCGCCGCATTGGGCCGGGATCTCACCGGCCCCAAGGTGCTGCTCGATGAATTGGAGACCGCCGAGCAGACGTTGCCGGTGATCGAGCCGGACCAGCCGCTGTGCCTGATCTACACCTCCGGCTCCACCGGCGCGCCCAAAGGCACGGTGATCACCCATCGCGCCATGGTGAACCTGTTCCACCACCACCGCGCGGAACTGATCGCGCCGGGGCGGACCCGGGCGGCGCTGACCGCCTCGCTGTCGTTCGACACCTCGTGGGAAGGTCTGCTGTGGCTGCTGGCCGGCCATGAGCTGCACTTCGTCGACGACGAGGTCCGCCGAGACCTCTCTGAGTTGCTCGCCTATGTGCGGCGGCATCGGATCGACTTCCTGGACATCACCGCGACCTACGCCACCGAATTGGTGGCTGCCGGATTGCTCGAATCCGGCCGGCACCGCCCGGCGGTGCTCGCCCTCGGCGGCGAGGCGGCCGGCCCCACGCTGTGGTCGGACTTGCGTGCAGTGCCGGAGATTGCGTCGTACAACCTCTACGGCCCGACCGAGTGCACCGTGGACACCGTGTGGGCGCGCCTGGCCGACAGCCCGACGCCGATCATCGGCCGGCCGATCACCAACGCCCGCTGCTATGTGCTCGACAACGTGCGAAGGCTGCTGCCGCCGGGCGCGGTGGGCGAGCTGTACCTGGCGGGCGTGCCGGTGGCACAGGGCTATCACGGTCGGCCGGAGCTGACCGCGGAACGGTTCGTGCACACGGAGTTCGGCCGGCTCTATCGCACCGGTGACCTGGCCCGCTGGCGTGCGGACGGGCAGCTGGAGTACCTGGGCCGGGCCGACGACCAGGTCAAGATCCGGGGTTTCCGCATCGAGCCCGGCGAGATCGAGGCGGCGCTGGCCGGCCATCCGGCCGTCGCCCAGGCGGCGGTGCTAGCGCTGGAAGACCGCCTCGTCGCCTATGTGGTCACCGAAGAAGAGCCAGCGGCGCTTCGCCGGTACCTCGCCGAGCGGTTACCCGACTACATGGTGCCGCCGATGTATGTGTCGGTGGACCGGCTGCCGACCACCACGAGCGGCAAGCTCGACCGGGCCGCGCTGCCTGCGCCGACGCGGGCCGCCGCCGCGGCGGGCCGGCCTGCCAGCACCGACCGGGAACGCGAACTGTGCGAGCTGTTCGCCGAGGCGTTGGGCGTGCCCGAGGTCGGCATCGATGACGACTTCTTCGCGCTCGGCGGCCATTCCCTGCTGGTGGCGCGGCTGCTGCGCGGCGTTCGGGACCGAACGGGCGCGCGGCTGGGCATCCGGGACGTCTTCGATGCGCCCACCGTGGCGCAACTCGTCGAGCGCGTGGACCATGGGGCGCCGTCGCGGCATCCGTGGGAGGGCATCGACCTGGCTGCCGAGGTCAGCCTCGATCCCGCCATCGTCCTGATCGGCACACCGCGCACCGGAGCCCCTCGAGAGGTGTTGCTGACCGGTGCCACGGGCTTCCTCGGCGCGTTCCTGCTGCGGGAGCTGCTGGACCGCACCGAGGCCCGCGTGCACTGCCTGGTCCGGGCGGCCAGCGACGTGACAGCCCTCGATCGGGTCCGCTCATCCCTGCTCCAGTACGAATTATCCGAAAATGGCATGGGCCGCGTGGTGCCGGTCCCCGGTGACCTCGCCCAGCCCGCGCTCGGCCTTTCCGACGAGGCATTCCAACAGTTGGCGGCACAGGTCGATGTCGTGCTGCACAACGGCGCGTGGGTGAACCACCTGGAGCCCTACACCCGGCTGCGGGCGCCGAACGTGACCGGCACCGCCGATGTGCTCCGGTTGGCGGCCAGCGGATCCACGCCGGTGCACTTCGTGTCCACTTGCGACACTGCCGTCGCCGTAGACGGCAATCCACCGGTGCTCGACGAGACCCGCCGGGTGCCGCCGGAGTCGTTGCTAGCCAACGGGTACGTAGCGAGCAAGTGGGTGTCGGAGGGCCTGGTCCTCGCGGCGGCCGAACGTGGGTTGCCCGTGACGGTCCACCGCCCCAGCCGCATCGGCGGCCACTCCGTGACCGGTGTCGGCAGCACCGACGATGCCTTCTGGAGCCTGATCCGGGCCATGCTGGTCCTCGGGACGGCCCCGGAAGGCGGCGGGGACATCGATCTCGTGCCGGCCGACCAGGTCGCCGCAGCCATCGTCAGCCTCCTCGATCACACCGGCACCTTCCACCTGACCAGCCCGCATCCGCTACCGGTGCAGAGCGTGCTGGCTCGGCTCCGCACACGTGGCTACGCACTGCCCGAAGTCGGGTCGGACGAGTGGCGGCGCCGGCTGGCCGAGGCGGCCGAGCACGATGACACCCTGGCGCTGGCCGCGACCCACGTGCACGCGGGCCCCGCCGCGACAACCGTCCGGTTCGGGCGAAACAACACCGAGGCGGCGGGCATCTCGTTTCCGGAGATCGACGAACCGGTGCTCGACGCCTACCTGGATCACTTCATCCGCAGCGGATTCTTCCCACCACCGGGAGGAAAGCCGTGACCGCCACCGCCACTGCCCTAGCGACCGTCCGAGACTGGGTCGGCCTGGCCGTGGTGCTGGGCGCGACGTTCATGGGCCAGGTCGACGGCTTCATCGTGGTCATCGCGGCCCCGTCGATACAGCGCGACCTGCCGGCGAGCTTCTGGCAGGTCCAGCTGGTCGGCGCCGCCTACGTGCTGGCCTGCGCGGCCGGGTTGATCACCGGCGGCCGGCTCGGCGATCGCCACGGGCGTCGCCGGGTTTTCCTGGTCGGTGTCGCGGTGTTCACCCTGGCGTCGCTGGCCTGCGGCCTCGCGCCCACTGCGCCCGTGCTCATCGCCGCGCGTTTCGTGCAGGGCATCGGCGCGGCGGCATTGATCCCGCAGGAGCTGGCCCTTGTGCGCAGCATCTTCCTCGACGACGGGCAGCGCGCGAGAGCCATTCGCTGGTACGGCGTGGTACTCGGGTTCGGGGTCATCTTCGGGCTGGCCGGCGGCGGCCTGCTGGTGCACTGGGACATCGCCGGTCTCGGCTGGCGCACGGCGTTCCTGATCAACGTCCCGATCGGCGCACTGACCCTGGCGCTCGGCCGCACCGTCGCCGAAAGTCACGCCGAAGGCTCGCCCGAACTCGACCCGGCCGGCGCGGTGCTGACCGCGCTCGCGCTGCCGGCCCTGCTGCTGCCGCTGGTCCTCAGCCAGCAGACCGGGTGGATCTGGCTCAGCCTGATCATCGGCGCCGGGCTCGCGGCGGTGCTGTACCACCAACAGCGGGCCGTGCCGGAGCCGCTGTTCCCGATCAGGGTGTTGACCACCAAGGGACTTCCCGCCGGGCTGGCCGCCATCGGGACCTTCTTCGCCGGCAACGCCGGCCTCTTCCTCGTCTTCACCTATTACCTGCAAACCGGCCTCGGCCGCGACGCACTGACCGCCGGCCTGATGTTCGTGCCGCTGGGCATCGGCTTTGTCGTCGGCTCCGGGGTCAGCGGCCGGGTCGCGTCCCGGTTCGGGCGCCGGCTGCCGTCCCTCGGTTGCCTGTTCCTGGCCGCTGTGCTCGCTACCCAACTCGCCGTGGTGCACGCCGCTGCGGATGCCCAGAACGTGTTGCTAGCGCTGACCATCGGCGTCGTGGGTCTGGCCCAGGGGCTGGTGGTGTCGCCATTGATCGCTGGGATCTTCGACCAGGTCTGCCCCGACGACGCGGGTGCGGTCTCCGGCGCGGCGTCCACCGTGACGCAGATCGGCCTGGCGACCGGCTTCGCCGCCGTCGGCAGCTGGTACCGGCTGATGCTCGGCGAGGACACCACCCTCGGCGGGCAGGCGTGGGCGTACTCGACGGCAATCCTCGTGTTGATCACGCTCGCGGTTGTCACGAGCCTGCTGTGCGCCCGCCGGGAACCGAACACCGTTCCCGACCGACCTGTGTGACGACAGCGAAAATCCTGGAAGGGCAAGACATGCAGCGCAAACCCGCCGCCGTGCTGGTGATCGCCGCCCTCGCGCTGACGGTGACGGCGTGCGGCAGCGGGACTGCCGTCCCCGCCTCCGGCACCGCCACCCAGTCGACGGGCGAAGGCAGGACGCACTACCCGCTCACCATCACCAACTGCGGCAAGCAGTACACGTTCGCCAAGGCTCCGAGTCGTGTAGTGGTGATGAACGGCGGCTCGGTCGCCGAGGTCTCCTCACTTCTCGCGCTGGGACTCGGCGGCCGGGTCGTGGCCAACGCGCAGAACTACGGCGCGTCGGACGTGTCGGGCCGGTTGGACGCGATCAAGGCGCTGCCGACCGGCGGCGTCAAGCTCAACGACCAGCAGGACATTCCGCGCGAGGCGATGCTGGGGTTGCGGCCCGACTTCGTGATCTCCACCTACGAGGGCGGCTTCTCCGCGCAGAACGGCTTCGCCACCCGGGACGACCTGGCCAAGATCGGCGCGAACACGTATGTGCCGCAACACGCCTGCGGCGCCACCGGCATGGTCGCCGGCAACCCGACCATCCAGGACAGCTACGACCTGCTGCGCGACCTCGGCAAGATCTTCGACGTGCCGGGCAACGCCGACCAGGCGATCGCCGCCGCCCAGCAGAAGGTCGGCGCCGCGGCGGACAAGGTGCGCGGCAAGCCCGCCAAGAACGTGATGCTGGTGTTTCCCGGCATGGGCGCGGACGACTTCAGCTCCATCGCCGCCGCCGGGATGTGGAACGACATCCTGGCCAAGGCCGGCGCGACCAACCCGTTCAACGACCCGGCCGGCAACGAGTTCGCCACCGTCAGCAAGGAGAAGCTGGCCACCACGCCGATCGACGCGCTGATCGTGGTGAACTACCAGAACCCGGACCCGGACGGCTCGGCGAAGAAGATCCTGTCCCAGTTCCCGCAGTGGGACGCCACCAAGAACAAGCGCTACCTCGCGCTGTCCGATTCCATCTACCTGGGGCCCAGCAACGACGTCGCGGTGGACAGGATCGCTCGTCTCGTCCATCCAGATGCGTTCTGACGTGGTGCGCACGCGGGCAGTCGCCCCGTTGCACGGCGTCGCCATCGGCCCGGCGCTCGTGGTCGGCGCGGCGGTGCTGGTGGTGATGATGCTGGTGTCGGCCTGCGCCGGGGCGGTGACCGTGCCACTGGCCGACACCTGGCACGTCGTGCTCACGCACGTCACCGGCGCCACCGCCGGCCTCGATCCCGCGTTGGACCAGATCGTGTGGCAGTACCGGATGCCGCGGGTGCTACTGGCCGCCTGCTGCGGCATCGGATTGTCGGTGGCGGGCGTCGTGTTGCAGGCCGTGGTGAACAATCCGCTCGCCGATCCATACGTGCTCGGTCTTTCCTCGGGCGCGTCGCTGGGCGCGGTCGCGGTGATCGTCGGCGTCGGCGGCGCGGTCGGCGGCCTAGGTACCTCGTCGGCCGCGTTCCTCGGCGCGATGCTCGCCGTCGGCTTGGTGCTGCTGCTGGGCCAACAACGCGGCCGGCTCGCACCCACGCGCGTGGTGCTGGCCGGCGTCGCCGTCGGCTACCTGCTGCTCGCGGCGACGAACTACCTTCAGCTGCAGGCGAATCCGAACCAGCTGCGGGAAGTCATGTTCTGGACGCTGGGCAGCGTCGCCGGGGCGACCTGGGACCAGCTCGCGCTCGTCATCGCCGTCGTCCTCGGCTCGACCGGCGGCCTTTTGCTGTTCGGCCGGCGGCTCAACGTCCTCAGCGCCGGCGACGAGCAGGCGACCGCGCTGGGCGTGGACGTCCGCACCCTGCGTCTGGGTCTGCTGGCGGTGGCGTCGCTGCTGACCGGCGTACTGATCGCCAACGCGGGCGGCATCGGGTTCGTCGGGCTGATGATTCCGCATCTGGTCCGGCTGACGTTCGGCGTCGACCATCGTCGGGTGCTGCCCATGTCGGCGCTGGTCGGTGGCGCCTATCTGGTCGCCGTCGACCTGCTCTCCCGCACCGTCGACGCGCCGAACGAGCTGCCGCTGGGCATCTTCACCGCGGCCTTCGGCGCGCCGTTCTTCCTGTGGCTGCTGCGCCGCAACCAGAGCATCGGAGGCTCCACGTGACCGACCGGGCCCGGCTGGACATCGCCGGCCTCGCCGTCGACCTCGCGGGCGTGCCTGTGCTGCGCGAGGTGAACCTGATCGTCGAGCCGGGCAGCGTGGTCGGGTTGGTCGGCCCCAACGGCAGCGGTAAGTCGACGCTGCTGCGCACCATCTACAAGTCCGTTCGGCCCGTCACGGGCTCGGTGCTGATCGACGGCGACGACGTGCGGTCGCTGTCCGCCCGGGCGGCCGCGCGACGTACCGGTGCTGTGCTCCAGGACTCCGCCGGAACCGGCGGCCTCACCGTGTCCGAAACCGTCGCGCTCGGGCGGAATCCGCATCATGGTCTACTGACCCGAGAGTCCACATCGGACCATGAGGCGATCGCCGACGCGTTGGCCCGCACCGGCATGATGTCATTCGCGGACCGTCCCGTGAGCTCGCTGTCCGGTGGCGAACGGCAGCGGGTCCTGCTCGCGCGGGCCCTCGCCCAGCGCCCGCGGCTGCTGGTGCTGGATGAGGTCACCAATCACCTCGACGTCAGGGCCCGGTTCGAACTGCTGGATCTCGTGCGTGGCCTCGGTGTGACCACGCTCGCCGTACTACACGAACTCGACCTCGCCGTGCGGTGCTGTGACCGGCTCGTGGTGCTCGATCAAGGTCGAGTGGTCGCCGCAGGCCCCGTGCTGGACGCGCTGACTTCCGACGTGCTGCACGACGTGTTCGGTGTGCACGCAACGGCGATCCGCCACGAGGACGGCGTCATCCGCATCACCTACGGCGCACAACCGCTGGCTGCTCGCGACCGGGTTGACGTGTCGAGTTAGCCGGGTCTGACCGGCTCGGTGTGTCGGTTCAGGCGGCGTTGTGGCGACCGGTCGGCCGCAGCGGCCCGCCGCGCTTGCCGCGCCGCTCGGATGCCGGGGACGTCGCCAAACCGTCGCCGCTCCTCCCGCTGAGATCCGGCTCCCGGACGCGGCCGGGCTCCGGCTGCCCGGATTCCTGCCGGCGCACCGCCCACAACAGCAGCAGCCCCACCACCAGCAGCCCGTGCGAGGCGATCCGGGTGATGGTGACCTCGTGATCCACCAGGTCGTGCACGGAGAAAACCGTCAGCACGACCAGGAAGCCAGTGAGCACGGGCAGCATGCCCACCGCCGCCCTGGGACGCATCGCCGCCCACAGCAGGCCCACGCCCAACGCCAGGTTCCACGCCGTGCTCTCGTTGGACAGGTGCCCGGTCATGGTCATGCCGGGCATGACCTGGTCGGCGCCGAACAGCAGCGCCATCCCCAGCGCGAGCTGGGCCAGCGCCACCAGGCCGAGCGCGACCCGCGTCCACGGCGTCCGGGGCAGCGGGGGCGGGGCGATGTCCAGGATCTGCTCGGTGAGATCGGGCACCGAGACCGCCGGCCGCACCCGCAGCGAGCGCGTCAGCCGACCCGCGTCAGCCAGCCACGCCTGGCACGCCGAGCAGTCGTCGAGGTGCTGGTCGGTCACGGCGCCGGGCACCGGCTCCTGCTCGTCGTCCATGCGCGCGGAGAGTGCCTCGCGGCAGGTCATGCAGTCCACGGGGAGGTAGTCGTTCGGCACCGGTGTTCGGTTCCCGTCACATCGCGTTGTCTTGTTCGCGGCCCAGCTCGAGGAGGTCCTCACGGGCCCGGAACACCCGGGACCGGATGGTGCCCACCGGGCAGCCGCACACCTCGGCGGCCTCGGCGTAGGACAGCCCGAGCACCTGCGTGAGCAGCAGCGCCTCCCTCCGCTCCGGCTCCAGCGCGTCCAGCAGGACCCGCAGCTCCACGATGTCCTCGAAGCCCCGCGCGGCGCGTTCGGGGGTCTCAGCCGCCTGGTGCCAGTCCGGCACGTCGGCCAGGCGTGGCCTGGTGGACGCGGTGCGAAGCTGGTCGACGACGACCCGCCGGGCGATGGACAGCACCCAGGTCCGCGACGAGGACCGTCCGGCGAACCGGGGCAGCGAGCCGATCGCCCGGAGGTACGTCTCCTGGGTGAGGTCGTCGGCCACGGCCGTGCTGGCCAGGTGCGCGACGAACCGCCAGACGTCGCGCTGGGTCGCCCGCACCCAGGCGGCGAGCGCGGCCCGATCGCCCCGGCCCGCCTCGAACGCGAGCTTGGTGATCAGTTCGTCGCCGGCCGCGTCATGGTCTCTGGGCACGGCGCACACGGTATTACACCCGTCTTCCGCCGAACGGGGGATGGCCGATCCGAAGGCGACCCCACCTGCGGCGATCACGTCGCGGTGTGCGCCCGCGCTCGAAAAATCCCAACTGCCGGGAACCATCGGCTGCCCTCGCTCGACTTGTCACGTGTGGACAGGCTCCACGGCGCGATCGACGACTGCATCCCGGGAGAGCACCAACCGATGGCCGAGAACACCTACACCGTGCAGGGCATGACCTGCGGCCACTGCGTCAGCTCGGTGACCGAGGAGGTCACCGACGTCGCCGGAGTGACGCATGTGGACGTCGACCTGGCCACCGGCCGGCTGACCGTGGTCAGCGAGGCCGACGTGCCGGCGGCGGATATCCGCGCGGCCGTTGAGGAGGCCGGCTACCAGCTGGTCGGATGACCTCCGTCCGCCACTGGTAGGTGCTCCCATGACTTCCGCACCCGAGTTCGTCCGGCACGAGATCGAGCTGTCGATCGGCGGCATGACCTGCGCCTCGTGCGCCGCCCGTGTCGAACGCAAGCTGAACAAGGTGGACGGCGTCACCGCCACCGTCAACTACGCCACCGAGAAGGCCAAGGTCAGCTACCCGGACGCCGTCGCGCCGGAGGACCTGGTCCAGGTCGTGGAGGCCGCCGGCTACACCGCCGAGCTGCCCAAGCCGGTCGAGCAGGAACGGCAGGCCGAGGCGGATCCGACCCAGCCGCTGCGGCAGCGGCTGATCGTGTCGGCAGCGCTGGCCGTGCCGGTGATCGTGCTGTCGATGATCCCAGCACTCCAGTTCACCAACTGGCAGTGGCTGGCCCTGACGCTGGCGAGCCCGGTCGTGGTCTGGGGCGCGCTGCCGTTCCACCACAAAGCCTGGGTGAACCTCACCTACGGCACGTTCACCATGGACACGCTGATCTCGTTGGGCGTCGGCGCGGCCTACCTCTGGTCGCTGTACGCGCTGTTCCTCGGTGACGCCGCCACGACGGTAATGACTGGCATGGCCGCCATGCCGGGCACCGACATCTACCTGGAGGTCGCCGCCGGGGTCACCACGTTCATCCTGGCCGGCCGCTACTTCGAGGCCCGCGCCAAGCGCCGCTCCGGCGCGGCACTCCAGGCGCTGCTGGAGCTCGGCGTGAAGGACGTCTCGGTGCTCCGCGACGGCCGGGAGCGCCGGATTCCGCTGGCGGAACTGCGAGTCGGCGACGTGTTCGTGGTCCGTCCCGGCGAGAAGATCGCCACCGACGGTGTGGTCGCGGAGGGCAGCTCGGCTGTCGACCTGAGCATGCTGACCGGCGAGTCCGTGCCGGCCGAGGTGGGGCCCGGCGACGCCGTCGTCGGCGCCACGGTCAACGCCGGTGGCCGGCTGGTCGTCCGGGCGACCCGGATCGGCGCGGACACCCAGCTGGCGCAGATGGCTCGGCTCGTCGAGGCGGCCCAAAACGGCAAGGCGTCCGTCCAACGCCTGGCCGACCGCGTGTCGGCGGTGTTCGTGCCGGCCGTGATCATGCTCGCGTTGTTCACCCTGGTCGCCCAACTCGCCACCGACAGCACCCCGCAGGTCGCGTTCTCCGCCGCGGTAGCGGTCCTGATCGTCGCCTGCCCGTGTGCTCTTGGCCTGGCCACGCCGACGGCGCTGCTGGTCGGCACCGGTCGCGGCGCGCAGCTGGGCATCCTGATCAAGGGTCCGGAGGTGCTGGAATCCACCCGGCGCGTGGACACCGTGGTCTTGGACAAGACCGGCACCGTCACGACTGGCCGGATGAGTCTGGTCGCCGTGCACGTCGCCGACGGCGTCAACGAGGCCGAGGCGCTGCGGCTGGCCGGCACCCTGGAGGACGCCTCCGAGCACCCGATCGCCCGGGCCATCGCCGCCGGCGCGGAGGCCCGGATCGGCGGGCTGCCCACTGTTGACGAGTTCCGCAACGAGGAAGGCATTGGCGTCCAGGGAATTGTCGACGGCCGCAAAGTTCGGGTCGGGCGCTGGGACCTGCCACTGGACTCGTCTCTGACGGCAGCGAAGCACGCGGCCGAGTTGGCCGGCCGCACCGCGGTCACGGTGGCTTGGGACGGGTCCGCGCGGGCGGTGCTGGTGGTCGCCGACACCGTGAAGCCGACCTCCGCCGAGGCCGTCGCCCAGCTGAAGTCGTTGGGGCTCAAGCCCATCCTGCTCACCGGCGACAACGCTGACGCCGCAAGGGCGGTCGCCGCCGAGATCGGCATCGACGAGGTCATCGCCGAAGTGCTACCCGCCGGCAAGGTGGACGTGGTCGCCCGGTTGCAGCGCGAGGGCCGGGTCGTGGCGATGGTCGGCGACGGCGTGAACGACGCCGCGGCGCTGGCCAAGGCGGATCTTGGCCTGGCCATGGGCACCGGCACGGACGTCGCCATCGAGGCCAGCGACCTCACCCTGGTCCGCGGCGACCTGCGGGCCGCCGTCGACGCCATCCGCCTGTCCCGGCGGACCTTGGGCATCATCAGGGGCAACCTGTGCTGGGCCTTCGCCTACAACGTGGCCGCCCTGCCGCTGGCCGCGCTCGGCCTGCTCAACCCCATGATCGCCGGCGCCGCGATGGCGTTCTCCTCGGTCTTCGTGGTCAGCAACAGCCTGCGGCTACGGAGTTTCCGCTGAGCTGGGAAGCCGCATGAGCCTCCCAGCTCAGCGCGGTGCCGCTCGGGGCTAGTCCGCCGACGCGTCGTCGGCCTTCGACACAGCGCGCCGGCCGCGCGCGGCGATGCCGAGAGCGAGTCCGAGGATTCCGATGACCACACCGGCCCCGCCCAGCCAGCGGGCGGACGGTGCTGTCCGATGTGGACTCGGCGGCGGCCGGCGCGACCGTGCGACCGACCAGGAGCATCTCGTGGCTGGTCGCGTTCATCGACAGCAGCGTGTGCACGGCCAACGGGGTGCCGCCTACTACCTGCAGTACCGCAACGTGCGGCCGGACTACGTGCAGAAGCTGTGGTCGCCAGTGAACTGGTCGGACGTCACCCGCCGGTTCGACCTCGCCCGCGCCGGCGGCAGCACCCTGCCGAACGTCTGATCCCGCACTGCCCCCACCACGGGCACAGACCCGGCAGTGGATGCTCCGACAAGCTCCTTCTGCCGTGAGAACGGCCCCGGGCTCCGCCGGGGGCCGTTCACCCTATTCACCTTGGCGCCCTTGACTTCTCGGTCTCATTCGTCGGACCCGGCGGCGGGTTCCTGCCGCCACGCGGTCCACTTGTCCTCGACTCGCTGGCCCGGCGCGCAAGAGCCGTGTCGGATTGGTTTTCGCCATCTCCCCGCAACGGCGGCGTCCCACGGGCGACATCCATCGCAGCTGAACGGAACGATCACCGCGGCGGCAGCGAACCGGGATTACGTCAAGACGGTCGACATCTCCGGGCTTCTTCGAGGAGCTCGGCGGCACCGCCGTCCCGGGTTCAGCGGTGCACGCAGGCCCCGACGGCCGCGGTCAGGGGGCGCACGACGGGCACGGCATCGACCCGGAACTCCGCCGCGGTGGCGCGAATGGCCTCCGCCACCGCGGCGCTGGTGCGGCCCCGGAACCGGAACCTGCCGCCGACGTGTTCGTAGTACGAGTCGGCGGCGGGCAGCACGTCGCCGGCCGTGAGCAGGGCCTCGGCGTACGGACCGGGCCGGCGGCCGACCATCGAGGTGATCTCGGTGATCCGGCACGGCCGCCGGGCCGGGGCCGGCACCAGCAGCCAGCCGCCGATCTCCGGCTGCACGGCCGGCGGCGGCTCCGGCGGCATGCCCAGCTGGATCCGGAACGCCGCCCGCACCAGGTCGTAACCGTGCAGCTCCCGCCAGATGAACGGAACCTCGGCCCCACCGGCCCGCGCGCCGACCTCCAGGAACGAGCAGGTCCGGTGCTCGCGGTCGACGAAGAGTTCCAGGTGGAACACGGTCGGCCGGTCGGTCAGGGCCCGCATGATGCGCTCGGCGTGCTCGGCGACGAGCCGGTTGACCAGGTCGTCGCTTTCCTCGACGGAGCCCAGCACGCCGCCTTCCCGAAAACCCAGGCAGGTGTTGAGGTACCGGGAGGCGCGGCAGGCCATCAGCGTCTCCCCGGAGAAGACGCCGTCCACGTGGTAGATCGGGTGCGGGTCGAACGCCTGCGCCAGCAGCGGACCCTCGGTGAAGTCGACGGCGCCGACGGCGGTCGGGCGGTCGAGCCGGCGAACCCCGGCACTGGAGCTTCCCGACAGCGGCTTCACGACCACCGGCCAGCCGTGCACCGCGGCGAACTCCCGCACGCCGGCCCCGTCGACGACCAGCGTGAACGCCGGCAGCGGCAGGCCGGCGGCGGCCACCGCCGTGGCCATCTCGTACTTGTCGCGGAACAGCGCCAGCGCGTCGAGCCCCGGCCCCGGGCACTTCCAGCGCTGACGGAGGGCGGCGCCGACCAACAAATCGTCTTCCTTCAACGCGACCACGTGCGCCGGCGGGCCATGCCGATCGACCAGGCGCTGCACGGCGGCTTCGACCTGGGTCATGTCGTCGGTGGCCTCGACAGTGACGGACGCGGTGGCCGTCGCCGGCACCGACTCCCGGCCGACCGCGGTCGTCACGTAAGTGACGCGATGGGCGCGGTGATCCAGGTAGCTGTCGTAGTCGGCGTAGTGCTCCCGCCACCGGTTGATGACGATGACGTGGCTGCCCGGCTCAACGCGGTTCATCGCTCACTCCTTCGTCCTCCAGCTCATAGAAACCGACGCCGTCGAGGTATCGGATGGTGTTGGTGTCACGGAGCACGACCTCCTCGGTGTCATGGACGAGCACCAGCGCGGCCGGGTAGGTGACGTCGTCGACGGTCCGCTCGATGCGCTCCCCCGGCCGGACGTGCAGCTGCAACTCGTGGAAGCTGTCCAGCGACCGCAGCGAATCCAGGTCCCGGTAGCGGCGCAGGATGCCGTCAACCGGCGAGATCAGGGCGACGTTGCCGACGCACCGCGTGCGGCGGTACTCCTGCCCGGCCCGCTCGTGGAACCGCCGGGGTTCCAGGTAGGCGTGCGCCGTCCAGTCCAGCTGGGACTCCCCCAGCGCCATCTGGGCGTACGAAGGCATGTCGCCGCCGGCGATGCGGGCCCCGACCTCGACCAGCCGCGGGCCCGCGTTGGTGAGCTTGATCTCGACGTGGGCCGGCCCGTGCCGGATGCCCAGCGCGTCCAGCACCTGGCCGGCGTAGTCGGCCAGCACGTCCTGCGCCTCGCCGCGACGCGGCAGCACCGTCGCGGCGGCTGCGATGTCCGGCACGCCGTTGGCCCGCACGCGGTCCGTGCGCCAGATCTCGCACACCCGGTGCCGGCCGTCCCGGCTGACCGTGTTGACCATGTACTCGGTGCCGCACAGGTACTCCTGGGCCACCACACCGGAGTTGTGCTGCGAGAAGACGTTGGTCGCGCCGCAGATCTTGCCGAACGCGACCACCGACTCCTCCGGCGTGTCGCAGAACATCACGTGGTCGCCGGCCGCGCTGCGCACCGGCTTGAGCACAACGCGGCCGCCGATCGACCGGTGCCACTCGGTCAGCTGGGCCTCGTCGTCGACGAGAATCTGCCGCGCCGCCGGCACACCGGCCCGCCGAATGGTCTCGATCATGACGTACTTGTCCCGGCGCGCGGCGCTGAGCTCCACCCCGTTGCCGGGCAGCCCCAGTTCGGCGTTGAGGGCGTCGGTCAGCTCCACGCCGATCTCGCCGCCGGCCACGACGGCCACCGGCGCGTGCCGGGCCACGCGCCTTGCCGTCTCCGCGAGGTCTCCACTGTGGACGATGTTCTCCAGGTAGCCGTCCCGAGGGGCCGAGGACTGGTACACCCGCGGCACTTCCTCGGTGCTCTGCACCCGGATCAGCGTCGCGCCGGCGGCGCGGAACCGGTCGGCGAGCCGCAGCGTGGGACCGTAGGAGTCGACGATCACCACGTTTTTCCCTGCTTGCATCACAGACTCCCTGTGTTGAGGTGCTCCGACGGTGGGGTGGCGGCGGTGGCGAACCGGGCGGCGGCCCACCGAGACAGGACGGCGACCAGTGCGGTGAGCCCGCCGATCACGGCGAAGGCCGCCGCCGGATCGGAGGTGTCCACAACGGCCCCGGCCAGCGGGCCGCCCGCTGCGGTGCCCACGGTCATCGCGGTCGAGTAGACACTCATGACGACACCTCGAGTTCCGTCCACTGCATGGCGGCTCGCGTCGGCGGCGGTGGCGGCGAAGGCCGGCGCGTACAGCAGCGCGGCCGGAAGCAGCGCGACTGTCAGCGACAGCGGCGCATCCAGCAGGCCGAGCGGCACGGTCGCGAGGCCGAGAACGGCGACCAGAACGCTGCCCGACCAGCCGCGCCGCAGGCCGCCGTAGGCCAGGCCGCCCACCATCGAGCCGGCGGCGAACAGCACCATGGCCACGCTGGTCCAGCCGACCTGGTTCATGTGCCGGAACGAGCCGATCACCGCGATCTCGGTGCCGGACGACGTCAGCCCGGCCGCCAGGGCACAGGCCAACGCGGCGGCCAGGCCACCGGTCAGCCACCGACGCGGCGGTCTCCGGTCGGAGGGCCCGCCGACCCCGCTCGCCGCCAGCGGCGGGTTCGCGGCGATCACCGCGGCGCCGCTGAGCACCAGCACAGCGCCGAGCGCGAGCAGCGCCACCGTGGTCGACACCCGCGTGGCGAGCAGAACCCCGAGCGCCGGCCCGGTCATGTACGACAGGTTGGTCAGCATCGAGTCCACCACGAACGCGGTGTGCCGGCGTTCCTCGGCGACCAGGTTGGCGATGGCCAGCCGCGAGACCGTCGTGCCGGGCACCAGGACCAGCCCGGAGGCGAACGCGGCCGGAAGCAGCGCCGGGTAGGGCAGCAGCGGGGCCAGCCCCCAGAACAGGCCCTGGCCCACGGTCGCCACCGCGAACAGCCGGCGGGCCCCGTGCCGGTCCAGGACTCGGCCCTGCACGGGCGAACCGAGGGCGACGCCCACCGTCCACGCCGCCGTGGTCACGCCGGCCAGCCCGAAACCTCGGCCGAGGCCGGCCGTCACGTGCAGCGTCAGCACGATCGGCACGGCGACCACCCCGAGCTTGGCCAGCAGGCTCAGCAGCAACACGGACCGCAGCCCGCGGACCGCGAGCACCTGACGGTAGGCGCCACTACGCATTGCTTTCCTTCACGCTCTCGGCACAATTTCCGGAACACCGAATTCCCACCGGGCCGAAATTACCCGACGCCACCGCGCCCGACCGCGCCACATCGCCGACACAACCGCCATGATCTGCGAAAATGGCTTCTCAGAACCGCATTTTCCTATGTTTGCTAACCCCGAGGCTTTTCTATCTTGCCCGGCGGCCCAGGGCCCGAAGTACGGTGGCGGACATCCCCACTTCCGCACCCGAACCGAAAGAACTTGGAGACGGGTTGTGAGTCACGAGCAATCTTCGCCGCGGCGGGTGAGCGTCTTCGACACCACTCTGCGCGACGGCGAGCAGGCCCCGGGCAACGCGATGCGGCCCGAGCAGAAGCTGGAACTCGCGCTGGCGCTGGAGGCGTTGGGCGTGGACGTGATCGAGGCCGGGCTGCCCAGCTCATCGCCGGCCGACTTCCGGGCCACCCGGATGATCGCCGAGCGGTTGACCACGGCCCGGGTCGCCACGCTGAGCCGGGCGGTGCCCGAGGACGTGCGGCTCGCCGTCGACGCCGGCGGCGCGCGGCGCCACCAGCTCCAGATCCTGGCGACCGGCAGCGAAACGCACCTGCGCTGGAAGCGGGGCATCGACCAGGCCACCGCGGTGCGGGAGGTGGTCGACGCCATCGACTGCGCCAAGCGGCTCGGCGTCGAGCACGTGTCGGTCGGCATCGAGGACGCGACCAGGGGCTCGGACCGGCTGCTCCACGAGCTGGTGCGGGAGTCGGTGGCGGCGGGCGCGAGCTCCTTCGCGGTCGCCGACACCACGGGCTGTCTGACGCCGGCCGAGTTCGGCGCGCTGATCGGCCGGATCCGGGCCTGGGCGCCGCCGCCGGTGGTGATCTCCACCCACTGCCACGAGGATCTCGGGCTGTCGCTGGCCAACGCGCTGGCCGGCGTGCAGGCCGGCGCGGACGAGGTGCAGGCCAGCCTGGCCGGCATCGGCGAGCGCGCCGGCAACACACCGCTGGAGGAGCTGGTCGCGGTCCTCGCCTACCGAGGCGACGCCATCGGCGCCACGACCGGCGTGCGGACCGAGGGACTCCAGCACGCCTTCGAGCTGCTCAGCGCGGCCATCGGCCTCGAAGCGCCCCGGAACAAGGCGATCTTCGGCGTGAACGCCTTCGCCACCCAGGCCGGCATCCACCAGGCCGGCATGCTCCGGTCGCCCATCACCTACGAGTACATCGAGCCGTTCCGGTTCGGCCGCGAACGCAAGATCCTCGTCGGCCGGCACTCCGGGCGGGCCGTGCTCCGGCACGTCCTGACCGAACTCGGTCTGCCCGTTGACGGGTCCTTTGTGGACAGTCTCTACGAGGAGCACGTGGCCAACCGGACCAACGGCGACTGCCTGGACATGGCCGGGCTGCGCGAGATCATCCTCGACCGGCACGCCGCGCTCGCGGGGGCGGACGCGTGACGGCCGCCGGCAGGACGCTGGTCGAGAAGGTGTGGCGGGACCACGTCGTGCACGAGGAGCCGGGCGAGCCGGACCTCCTCTACGTGGACCTGCACTTGCTGCACGAGGCCAGCTCGCCGCAGGCGTTCGACGGGCTCCGGCTGGCCGGGCGGCGGGTCCGGCGGCCGGACCTCTGCCTGGCGCTGGAGGACCACAACGTGCCAACGCGGTCGCTGGAGCTGACCGACCCGATGGGCCGCCGGCAGGTGGAGACGTTGCGCCGCAACTGCGCCGAGCACGGCATCGAGCTGTTCCGGCTGGGCGACAGCCGGCAGGGCATCGTGCACGTGGTGGCGCCGGAGCGCGGCTACGTGCACCCGGGCATGACGGTGATCTGCGGCGACAGCCACACCTCCACGCACGGCGCGTTCGGCGCGCTGGCTTTCGGCGTGGGCACCAGCGACGTCGAGCACGTGCTGGCCACGCAGACGATGCCGCTGGCGCGGCCGCGGACGATGGCGGTCGAGTTCACCGGCACGCTGCCGCCCGATGTCGGCGCCAAGGACCTGATCCTGGCGCTCATCGCGCACATCGGGGCCAACGGCGCGCACGGCCACGTCATCGAGTACCGCGGCGCACCGCTGGCGGACATCTCGATGGAGGGCCGGATGACCACGTGCAACATGAGCATCGAGGCCGGCGCCCGGGCCGGCATGATCGCTCCTGACGACGTCACCTACGAGTACCTGGACGGGCGCCCGGGAGCGCCCCACGGATCAGCGTGGTCGGACGCGGTGCAGTACTGGGACGGGCTGCGCACCGACCCCGACGCCGTGTTCGACCGGACCGTCACGATCGACGTCTCCACGCTGACGCCGTTTGTCACCTGGGGCACCAACCCGGGGCAGGCGGCGCCGATCGGCGGCCGCGTGCCCGACCCCTCGGGGCTTGACGGGCCGCGGGAGCGGTCGGCGGCCGAACGGGCCCTGCGGTACATGGATCTCGCGCCGGGCACACCGATGGAGTCCATCCCCATCGACACCGTGTTCATCGGCTCCTGCACCAACGGACGCATCGAGGACCTGCGGTCGGCGGCGGCCGTGTTGCGCGGCCGCCGGATCGCCCCCGGGGTCGACATGCTGGTGGTTCCCGGCTCGATGCACGTCCGCGAGCTGGCCGAGGCCGAGGGGCTGGACACCGTCTTCCGCGCCGCGGGCGCGCAGTGGCGGCTGGCGGGGTGCTCCATGTGTCTCGGCATGAACGCCGACCGGCTGACCGGCGTGCACCGCTGCGCGTCAACCTCCAATCGCAACTATGAGGGCCGGCAGGGACCGCAGGCCCGCACGCACCTGGTGTCACCGGCCGTCGCGGCGGCGACGGCGGTCACCGGGCGACTCACCGCGCCGAGCGCCCTGGAGGCGATGTGCGACCAGTGACCGAACACACCGGGCGCGGCGTCGTGCTGCCGCGCGGAGACGTCGACACCGACCAGATCATCCCGGCCGAGTTCTGCAAGCGGCTGACCAAGAGCGGCTACGAGGACACGCTGTTCGCCGCCTGGCGCCAGGATCCCGACTTCGTGCTCAACCGTCCCGAACGCGCCGGCGCCAGCATCCTCGTGGCCGGACACAACTTCGGCACCGGCAGCTCCCGGGAGCACGCCGTGTGGGCGCTGCGCGACTGGGGCTTCGCGGCGGTGATCGCCACCAGCTTCGGCGACATCTTCCGGCGCAACGCCGTCAAGAACGGCCTGCTCGCGGTGGAACTGCCCGAGCTGGCCGTGGCCGAGCTGTCCGACTGGGTGGACAACGACCCCGCCTTCCCGGTGACGGTCGACCTGCTGGCCCTGCAGGTGCGGGCCAACGGCGCCCGGTGGCCGTTCACCGTCGAACCCCGGGCCCGCCGGCTGCTGCTGGAAGGCCTCGACGACATCGCGGTGACCCTGGCCAAGGGCGACGCCGTCACGGCGTACGAGCTGACCCGGCGCCCGTGGCTGCCGAGGCTGGGGGCCGACCAGCTCGCGGAGGTGGCGCCGTGACCACCGTGACGGTGATCCCGGGTGACGGGATCGGACCCGAGGTGGTGGACCAGGCCACCGAGACCCTGGACGGCTTGCGCCTGGGCCTGGACCTGACGGTCCTCGACCACGTCAACGCCGAGACCTACCTGCGTGCGGGAACCGCCTTGTCGGATGCCGACGTGGCGGCGATCCGGGCCAGCGACGCCACACTGCTCGGCGCCGTCGGCGATCCGCGGGCGGACGTCGGGTACGCCCGTGGGGTGTTGCTGCGCCTGCGGTTCGAGTTCGACCTGTACGCCAACTACCGGCCGGCGCGGCTGTTCCACGAGCGGCTCAGCCCCCTGAGGGACAGCGCGCGGCGGGCCATCGACTGCGCCGTCGTGCGGGAGAACACCGAGGGGCTGTACGCCGGGCTCGGCGGCACGCTGCGCCCCGACACCCCGCACGAGACCGCGCTTGACGTGGAGATCAACACCTATCACGGTGTGTCCCGGATCCTCGACTACGCCTTCGCCCGCGCCCGGCGCGCGGTGTGCATGGTGGACAAGGCGAACGTCGTCGGCAACGGTGGCCGGCTGTGGCAGCGGTGCTGGCGAGAGGCCGCCGCCCGACACCCGCACATCGCCGTGTCCCACGAGTACGTGGACGCGGCGGCGATGAAGCTGGTCGCCGATCCGAGCGCATTCGACGTCATCGTGGCCAACAACTCCTACGGCGACATCCTCAGCGACCTGGCCGCCGAGCTGGCCGGCGGCCTGGGCACCTCCGCCTCGGCCAATGTCAACGGCGACACCGGGTTCGGCCTGTTCGAGCCGGTGCACGGCACCGCGCCGGACATCGCCGGCCAGGGCGTCGCCAATCCCGTCGGCGCGATCCTCAGCGCCGCCCTGATGCTCGACCACCTCGGCCACGCCGAGCCGGCCGCCCGGGTGCGCGCGGCCGTCGACACCGCCGTCGACCGGGGTTGGGTCACACCCGACCTCGGCGGCGAGCTGTCCACCAAGGATGCGGGCGCGGCCATCCGGGCCCAGCTGTAGAACCCAAGAGGTGAGCCATGCACACGATCCGTCTCGGCGTCGTCGCGACCTCCCGCAAGGAGAACGAGCGGCGGCTGCCGATCCACCCCGCGCACGTCGCCTCGATCGACCCGGCCGTGCGTGACCAGCTGTACCTGGAGCGCGGCTACGGCGAGCGCTTCGGCTTCAGCGACGAGCAGCTCGCGCCGTACGTGGCCGGGCTGCTGCCCCGGCACGAGCTGTTCGCCCGGTGCGAGGCCGTCCTGCTGTTCAAGCCCTTGCTCCAGGACTTCCTCGACCTGCGCGAGGGCCAGATCCTGTGGGGCTGCCCGCACTTCGTGCAGGACGAGAAGGTCACGCAGGCCTCGATCGACAACCGGCTGAGTGTGATCGCCCTGGAGGGCATGCTGCTGTGGCCCGACCCCAACGGGTATCCGGTGTCGATCTGCCCGCAGATGGGCGAGATGGCCGGCTACTGCTCGGTGCAGCACGCGCTGACCCTCGTCGGCCGCACCGGTGCGTTCGGCCGGCCGCTCTCCGCGGCGGTCATCGGCTACGGCGCCACCGGCCGCGGCGCGGTCGCATCCCTGCGCGCGCAGGGCATCGCCGACATCACCCTGATCACCCGCCGGCCCGCCGGCCAGGTCGAGGCGCCGCCGGGCGTGGCCCGCACGGCCCAGCTCACCGCGGGCCTCGACGCCGTCACGGCCGACGGCCCGGTTCCGCTCGCGCGGCTGCTCGCCGACCACGACGTCGTGGTCAACTGCGTCCGCCAGGACACCAACGCGCCGCGGGTGTTCCTCACCGAGGCCGACATCCCGGCGCTGCGGCCGGGCACCCTCGTCGTCGACGTCTCCTGCGACTACGGCATGGGTTTCTCCTGGGCGCGGCCGACGTCGTTCGCCGAACCCCTTCGCGGGCTGGACAACAACGTCCGGTACTACGCCGTCAACCACAGCCCGTCCTACCTGTGGGACTCGGCGACATGGGTGCTCAGCGAGGCGGTCCTGCCGTACCTGGGCACAGTGCTGGCGGGCGAGGCGGCATGGGACGCCGACCGGACGGTGCGCGACGCGGTGGAGGTGCGCCACGGCATCGTGACCAATCCGGACATCCTGGCGTTCCAGCACCGGGACGCCGAGTACCCGCACGCGGTGCGCTGATGTCCGACCAGCCGGACCGGTTGCTGCGCCGCGACCTGTCCACCCAGCAACTGCTGTTCATCTCGGTCGGGTCGATCATCGGGTCCGGCTGGCTGTTCGCGGTGCTGTCCGCCGGGGCCGTCGCCGGCCCGGCGGTGGTCCTGTCCTGGGTCCTGGCCGCCGGCCTGGTGATCGCCATGGCCCTGAACTACGCCGAGACCGCGACCATGCTGCCGCGCACCGGCGGCATCGCGCGCTACCCGTACCTGACCCACGGCCGGTTCTTCGGGTTCCTGATGAGCTGGTCGCTGATCCTGGGCGGCATCACCACCGTGTCGGTCGAGGCGCTCGGCGTCGTGCAGTACGCGGCCGGGTACGTGCACCGGTGGTGGGGCGTCGACCTCGTGGCCGCCGACGGTGGCGACACCCGGCTGACCGGAGCGGGCATCGCCGGCGCGGTCGCCCTGATGCTGTGCTTCTTCCTGATCAACGTGGTCGGCGTGCGCTTCCTCGGCCGCCTCAACCAGTGGATCACCTGGTGGAAGGTGATCGTGCCGGTGCTCACGTTCGTGCTGCTGTTCGTGGTCTTCCGGGGCTCGAACTTCACCGCGGGCGGCGGCTTCGCGCCGCGTGGCGGCGGGGCCGTGCTCAACGCCGTGGCGGTGTCCGGGATCATCTTCGCGTTCCAGGGCTTCCGGGAGGGCGTGAACTTCGGCGGCGAGGCGCGGCGCCCCCAGCGGGCGATCCTGCTGGCCACGGTGTTCTCCGTGGTGCTGACGGCGGTGATCTACCTGCTGTTGCAGGTGGCGTTCGTGGGCGCGATCAACTGGTCGAGCATGGGACTGCGGCCGGGGGACTGGTCGGCGCTGGAGGGCAGCAACTGGGCCAGCCAACCCTTGTACTCGGCGTTGCAGGCGTCGGGCAACGCCCTGCTGGGCGCGTTCGGCTCGGTGCTGCTCGTGGACGCGCTGGTGTCCCCCACCGGCGCCGGCTGGATCTATCTCGGGGACGGCGCGCGTGCGGCGTACGGCATGGCGGCGCAGGGCAGCCTGCCGCGCTGGTTCGCCCGCGTCGGCGCCCGGTCCGGGGCGCCCTGGGCCGGCCTGGTCGCCTGCCTGGTGCTGGGCTGCCTGTTCTTCGTGCCGTTTCCCGGCTGGTACCAACTGATCGGCTACACCAGCGCCACCGCCTCGCTGACCTATCTCGCGGCCGGTCCGCAGGTGCCCATCCTGCGGCGGACCGCCGGCGACCTGCCCCGCCCGTTTGTTCTCCGCGGCACAACGGTGTTGTCTCCGCTGGGTTTCCTCGCGGCCGCGATGGTCGTGTACTGGGCGGGTTTCGACGTGCTGCGCGGCGTCGTCGCGAGCCTGTTCGTGGCGATCCCCCTCTACGCGGCCGTGCAGGCGCCGGCGCAGGGGCGCATCGCCCGGCCAGCCGGGACTGCGGTCGGCGTCGCCTTCCTGGCGGCGTGGACCGTGGTGCAGGTGTTCGGACCGCTCGGCCGGAACAGCCTGCCGTTCCTGGTGTTCTGGGCGCTGTGTGTGGCGGCGGTGGCCGCGGCGACCGCGGCCTTGCTGTGGCTGGCCGACCCCGACGGGCGGCGGGAGGTCGCCTCCGGCGGGTGGGTGATGGCGCTGGTGCTGGTGCTGTACCTGTTGTCCTACGGCGGTTCCTACGGCCCGTCGACGGTCCTGCCCTTCCCGTACGACACCGCCGTGGCGGCCTTGGTCGGGGTGGCCGCCTACTTCTGGGCGGTGCGATCCGGTTACGACACACCGGATCTGCACGCGGTTCGGGCGACCGAACCGGCGGCCCGGACCGGTCTCGAACACCCGGAGGAGGTGAGAACATGATGCGATACCTGCGAATGCTGGCCATGCGCGCCAAGGGCGCCCGGTTCAGCGGCGCGTACCTCTATGTGGACTGCACCTGATCCCGGTGGCGGCCGCCGCGCCGCGGCGGCCGCCCTGTCCCAGGAGAAGCGACCAGTGCTCACGAAAATCCCCGGCCCTCGCGGCCGCTGGCTCGTTGGCGACATGCCCGACTATCTGGCCGACCGGATCGGCTGGCTGCGCGACAGCCGGCCCCGCTACGGCGACGTGGTCCGGCTTGCGCCGGGCACGCTCGTGGCGCACCATCCCTCAGCTGCCCACGAGGTGCTGGCCCGCACCAACGACACCTACCTGTTGGAGACCTCGCAGCTGGGCGGGCGGCGTCAGCGGGCCGCCCAGGCGGCGGGGCTGGAGCGGTGGATGCTCTTGCGCCGGACCATGTGGCGCGGCGTCGCCTCCCGGCTGGCCGCCGACGGCCTGGACCAGTCCACGGCCGAGGCCGCCGCGCTGGTAGCGGCCCACGTCGGCGGCACCGGCGAGTTGCTGGGGGCCTGCCGCGCGATCACCGGCCGGCTCATCGTCGACTTCTGCCTGGGTGGTGATCCCCGGCCCGACTTCCGCGCCGGGACGGCCGCCCGCGCGGACCAGCTCTTCACCAAGTCCCTGGCCGCGCTGGTGGATGGCGAGTCCCGCCGCCGGTTCTCGTGGCGGCCGCTGGCCGCAGCGGCCCGCAGGTCCGATGCCGAGCTGCGTGGTGTGCTGGCCGCGTGTGTCGCCGACCGCCGCGCCGCCGACCGGCGCCAACCTGAGGACCTGCTCGACGAGCTGATCGCGGGCTCTACGGACGAGGACTTGATCGTCGCCACCATGCGGATGGCGCTGTTCGCATCGCACGGCGTCCCCGGCACGGCGCTGACGTGGATCGTGCTGCGCCTGGCCGCCGAACCCGAGCTCGCCGCCGCCATCAGCGACGAGTCGAGGGCCGGATCGGACGGCCTGCCGCTCGCGACGGCCTTCGTCAAGGAGACGCTGCGGCTGCATCCGCCGCAGTGGCTGCTGACACGGACTGCGTTGCGCCCCACTGAGGTCGGCGGCTATCGGATCCGTTCCGGCGAACAGGTGCTGGTCTGCCCGTTCACCGTGCACCGGGACGAGCGGTACTGGCCGCGGCCGGACCGGTTCGACCCGGGGCGGTGGCTGACCGGGCGGACGCCGCATCCGCCCAACACCTATCTGCCGTTCGGCGCCGGTCCCCGGATCTGCCCCGGTTCGGCCCTGGCGATGCGGCTGCTGACCGTCCTGACGACCGTGCTGGCCTCACGGCACGCGATCCGCGCCCCACACCCGGAGGCTGTCGCGGTGATGTCCGACGGTCTGCTGCGCCCCGAGTCGGCTGTCGGCGGCTGGGACTCACTCGGGTGACGACGCCTCTTTGGTGCTGATCAGTGTGGCGGCCAACAACATTGCGGCCCAGACGAAGAACAGCGTGCGCAGGTCGGTCAGGGTCGCCGCGAAGCCGGCCGCGGCCGCGCCGATGGCATTGGCCCCGGCGGCGACCATGCGATAGGCGACGGTGACCCGGCCGAGCAGCTCGTCCGGCACGAGCCGCTGGCGTAGGGACACCGCCGTGACGTTCCAGACCAGGTTGGCCGCCCCACAGGCCGCGATGGCGGCGCCGGCCACGAACCCGGAACCGGCCGCACCCGCGACCGCGATCGCCACGGCCGTGCCGGCGGTGGCCGATCGGAGCACACGGCCCGCGCCGAGACGGCTGGTCAGCCGCGCCGCCAGCCCGGAGCCGACCAGCCCGCCCACCGCGAACGACGCGACCACCAGGCCGTATCCGACGCTGCTCAGCCCCAGCACCTGCCGCGTGTACAGCACGAGCATGGCGATCAGTCCGCCACCCACGAGGTTGGTGACCCCTGCGACCAGGCAGAGTCGCCGGAGCAGCGGATGGCGCCAGAGCCAGCCCGCGCCCTGGATCATCGATCGTCGAAGGGACACCGGCCGGTCCCGAACCGCCGGCCGGTCAACACGTACGAACAACACGAACAGCGCCGCGGCGGCGAAGGAGGACGCGTCCACGGCGAGTGGCAGCGCGACCGCCACGCCGAACAGCGCCGCGCCGACCGGCGTCCCCACCAACGTCTCGGCGACCACCGAACTGCTCTGCAACCGAGCGTTGGCCGGCACGAACTGCGGTGGCGACACCACCGCCGGCACCATGGCCGACCACGCGGCGTCGTACAGCGCCTGTCCGCAGCCGAGCAGGAAACCCACCACGACCAGCAGGACGATGGTCGTCGCGTGCAGGACCGTGGCCACCACCAGCGCCGCCATGACGCCGGCTCGCGCCGCGTCGACGAGCCAGAGCACACGGCGGCGGTCCCAGCGGTCGGCCAGTGCCCCGGCCAGCAGCCCGAACAACAGCCACGGCAGCTGCTCGGCCAGCGACACGGCGGCGATCTGGCGTGGATCGGCGGTCAGCTGTGCGGCGAGCAGCGGCAACGCCACCAGGCGCATGCCGTCCCCCAGGCTGGACGCCGCCACCGCGGCCCGCAGCCTGCCGAACGAGGGCCCCAGCCGGGCGCGCCGTGTGCTCAGCGACGCAAACACGAACTAGACTCTGGTTCGGCTTCGATCGAGTGTCAAGAGGAGCGCGCCATGCCCACCCAGCCGGCCGAACCACAGCAGCGGCGCAGCCGGGAGAAGTACGCCCGGATCGTGGCCGCCGCCGGCCGGCTGCTGGCGGACACGGCGTACGAGGAGCTGGGCACCAAGCTGATCGCCGCGACGGCCGGCGTCTCGGTCGGCGTCCTCTACCGGTACTTCCCGGACAAGGAGGCGATCGTCGCCGCCCTGGTCCGGGACTGGTTGCGGATCGACGTCGAGATCGCCGACCGGATCACCGCCGACCCCCTGCCCGCCACGCTCGACGTCCTGCTCGGCGACCTCGTCGACGCGTACGCCGACCGGTTTCGGGTGCTGTCCGGCTACCGCCGCGTGCGCTACCAGGTGCCCAGCGGCAGCGCGCTGCGGGCCGAGGCCACGCGGACCGACCTGGCGATCGCCGACCGGCTCCGCGCGGCGCTGGTGCGCGGCTACGGCGCCCCGGACGACGACGTCACCGCGCTGCGTTGCCGACTTGCGGTCGAGGTCGGCGGACAGCTGCTCGACATCGCCTTCCGGGACCAGCCGGCCGGCGACCCGGCAGTGCTCGCCGAGACGACGGTCCTGATGGGCCGCTACCTGGCCACCTGACCTCAGCCGGCGGCGCTGAGCGCCAGCTCGCCGGCCAACCGCTCGCGCAGCTCCGAGATGTCCTCGCAGTCCCCGCCGGGACGCTCGGTGATGTGCCGGCGGTACAGGTCGTCGATCCGCTCGTCGGTCAGCCGCGCGCCCAGCTCGTCCAGGAGGTGGCGCAGCACGGACCGACCCGAGTGGCGGGCGATCACGATCGACCGCTCGCGGCCGAAGCGCGCCGGCTCCACGTACTCGTAGGTGGCCGGGTCGCGCAGGATTCCCTGCTGGTGGATGCCGGCGGCGCTGCCGAACGCGTAGGCGCCGAAGATCGGCTTGTTGCGGGGCTGTTCCAGGCCGATCACGTCCAGCAGCATCGTGTACACCTCGTACATGCCGGCGGTGTCGACGTCGGTGCGCAACCCGAGCTGGTCGCTCTTGTACGCCAACAGCGCCACCAGCTCCTCCATGGCAGCGTTGCCGGCCCGCTCGCCGATGCCGCCGAGCGTCACCTGCGCGCCGTCCGCGCCGGCCTGGAGACCGGCCAGCGTGTTGGCCTGGGCCAGCCCGAAGTCGTCGTGGCAGTGCGTCAGCAGGGTCACCGAGGACGGCGTCCAGGCCCGGACGCGGGCCAGCAGGCTCCCGTACTCCGCCGGCGACATGCAGCCGGACGTGTCCGGCACGACGATGCAGTTCGCCCCCTGCTCCAGGGCCACGTCGACCTGGGCGCGCAGCAGGTCGTCGGCCCCGCGCGAGGCGTCCTCCAGGGCTACGGACACGTCCTGGACGCCGAGGTCGCGCGCCGCCGCAACCGTCTGCGCGATCTCCCGCACCGACTCGTCCCGCGAGATCCGCCGCTTGCGGTCCAGGTGCAGGTCGCTGGAGGTGGCCAGGATCTGGACCTGGTGGTTGCGCGTCCCGCCGGCGTTGACCGCCGCCTCGACGTCGGCCCGCACGGCCCGACAGAACGTGGCGAACCGGGCGGTGCTCAGATGTTCGGAAATGAGCCGGGTGGCCTCGGCCTCGGCCGGCGAGGACGCCGGAAACCCGGACTCGACCACGTCCACGCCCAGTGCCTCCAACCGCAGCGCGAGCCGGAGCTTGTCACCGGGCGTCATGGCATTGCGCGGGGCCTGTTCACCATCGCGGAGAGTGGTGTCGAAAATGGACACGCGACGCGGCCGAGAATCGTCGTCGAACACGGGCTTCTCCGTTCCTCACCGAGCTTTTCGCTTGATAGCCACCGTAGCGGCGGCACGCGGGTGAGGGTCAACAAAGCAAAGATAGGAAAACCGAGCCGTCATTCCGACCAGCGGTACATGCTGATCGGGCGGCCGACCGCCCGGTGCAGCACGTCCACCTCGGCGTGCCCCTCGACCACGAACTGCTTGAGGTAGCGCCGGGCGGTGACCACGGACAGCCCGCAGCTGGCCGCGACGTCATGCGCGGACACCGCCTTGTCGGCGCCGCGCACGACACCGGCCACCACGCGGGCCGTCGCCGCGCTGCCGTCGACCACCGCCGACGCCGGTTGGCGCTGCTCACCCACCACGCCGCGCCGGATCCGATCCCGCAGGGTCGACGGGTCGCGCGGGCGTATCACACAGCACTCCACGCCCAGTCGCCGCAGCACACGGTCCAGGTCGGCGTCGAAACCCTGGATCGCCGCGACCACCCGGCGACGGCCCAGCTCCGGGTCGAGCAGCTGGTAGATCGCCCGCATCCCGCCGACGAGTCCCCGGATCGACACCACGATCAGCGCCGGTTCGAACCGGCCCGCGGTGGCGGTGAGGTCCCGTTCGGCGACAAATATGACCCGGTCGACCCCCCGCACGCCACGCAGCGCGGCGGTGTACCACAGCCGCTCCGGTTCCGGGGCGGACACCAGGATGCGCACGCCGCCGCCGCTCGGTCGGCCGCGGGCGGCGGAAATCGCCGGACCCAGACGGTTCCTCCTCCAACCGGCGGCATTCGCGTCGAACAGATCCATGCCTTCTCCCCCATTCATTTCGGCGCGCCAAAAAGCAACCACCCATTGCCCTCCTGCACCGACAGAGGGCGTTTCAATTCTAAGGCCGATCCCCTTGCGCCGGCGGCACTACCGGCGGCAGAAACAGCGGCAGTTCCCGGCGCACCAGATTGAGCACGGAGAAGCACGGGCCGTCCGGCCCCTCCTCGCGGCGCACCACGCCCAGCAGCATCAGGGCCCGCACCTGCCGTGCCATCTCGTACAGGCCCAGCCCGCTCCGCCGCGCCGCCTCCGCCAGCGTCCAGCGGCCGGGCACGCCGGCCAGCACGGCGAGGAGCTGACGGCACTGCTCGTCCAAAGTGCTGGCCGCGCGGGCCAGCGACCGGCTCATGTCCTCGTACCAGCCGTCCTCGGCCGCCGCCACCAGCGCCGCCGGCTCCAGCTGCTCGGCCATCAGCTGGGGCGGGTGCGCGAGGCACAGCTCGGCGCACACCTCCAGGGCCGCCGGGATGCCGTCCAGCGACCGGCAGATCTTGGCCAGCGCCGGCCCGTTGGCCCGGGTCAGCTCGAACTCCGGCCACACCCGGCAGATGTCCCGGCAGAGCAGGGAAACCGACGGCACGGCCTCGATCCGGGCCGGGTCGCCGTCCAGGTCGGTGGACGGGACGGCCAGCGGCTGCAGCGGGAAGGTCAGGGCCTCCGGCGGTTCGTCCGGCTCCCGGCCGGTCAGCAGGATGCGCAGGTCCGGGCGGTCGCGCAGGAGTCGCAGCAGGCGCGGCCCGGCGATCCGGTTCTCGTCGTAGTCGTCGAGCACGAGCAGCGTGCCGTGGGCCTGGCCGGCGACCGCGAGCCGGTCGTCCAGCGTCTCGGCGTCCGCCACCCACAGCACGGACAGGTGATCATCGGAGTCCAGGCGCCAGGCCACCTCCATGGCCAGGTGGGTCTTGCCGACGCCGGCCAGGCCCACCACCGAGACCAGCCGGTTGCCCGAGCGGAGCAGCTCGGACAGCGCCCGCACCTCGTGCTCCCGCCCCACCAGCGCGGTTGTCGGCACCGGGGCCGGCTGCGGCGTCCCCTCGACGGACGGGACGAGCGACACCCGGCCGGCCGCGCTGGCCAGCAGCTGCCGACTGGACTCGCTGAGCCGCAGCGCCTCCGCCAGCAACCCGATCGTCGCGTCGTGCGGCCGGCGCGACCGCCCCGCCTCCAGATCGCGGATCGCACGCACGCTCAGCGAGCTGAGGTCGGCCACTTGCTTCTGGGTGAGACCAAGCTCCGCGCGGAACCCGCGCAGCAGCTGCCCCAGGTCTGCGCCGTCGCCGACCAGACCGGACTCGGCGACGAAACCCCCATGTCCCATCGACCCCGCCCCCCACGAAGTAGATCGCTGGGCTTGGGTTGCCACCGCCGGCGGTCCGCAACCTTCCGCGCCGAACTGGTCACACAACCAACCCCGAATGCCCTAATACCCCATCGTCCGACCTTTGCGACCAGCACGACGCCCCAGGCGGTGTCCGCGCCACGGAGCCCATCACCGCCTGGACGCCCAACCAGCGCGCGTCGAACTGAGCGCGCTGGCCACTCGACTCCCCCGGCCTTCGGCTGGCAGCCGATCCGACAGAGCTCGAGTGGCGCGCCGGCCTCGTCCGGGGAGTCAGCGCGGCCGCTGGGTGCTCAGCCCGTGAGGCGATCAGCGCAGCAGGGTGCGGTAGGCCATCAGGGCCAGGCGGCAGGCGAGTTGGTGGCGGTCGTCCTCCAGGGATTTGCCGGTGAGCAGCTCGACCTTGCGCAGGCGGTTGAGCACGGTGTTGCGGTGGCAGTAGAGCAGCGTGCCGGTGCGGCCGGCGGAGCGTTCGGCCCGGAACCAGGTTTCGAGGGTGTCGAGCAGCATCTCGCGCTCGGGGGCGTCGAGTTCGAGGACGCGGCCGAGGGTGCGGGCGGCGAGGCGTTGGGAGAGCTGGGGACTGGAGACGACGAGGGCCTCGGGCAGGCGGTCGTCGAGCACGGCGATGCCGGCGGCGCCGCCGGGCTGGGTGAGCAGGGCGGTCTCGGCGAGCTGGTAGCCGACGCCGAGCTCGGCGAAGCCGTCGACGACGCCGGACATGCCGGCGCGGTCCCGCAGGTGCGGGGTGAGCAGCTCGGCGACACGGGCGGGGCCGGCGGCGGCGAGCTCGACCAGCCAGACGACCCGCTCGCCGCGGGACAGCCACACCGACTGCATCCCGTGCACGGCCAGGCAGGACTGGGCGGCGCGTAGGTCCTCTTCGGCTTCTTCGCCCGCACTGAGCACGACGACGTAGCGTCCGCGAGCGGACAGGTTGAGCTCGGTCTCGGCGTCGGCGGCCACGGTGGGGTCCACGCCGCGGCCGCCGATGAGGGCCCCGACGAGGCGTTCCTTGCGGCGGTTGGCCCGGCGGCGGATCTCGGCCTGCCAGGTGCGGTAGGAGTCGACCATGGCCACCGAGATCCGGTCGATGGCCTCCCACAGCAGCATCGCCCCGTCGACGAACTCCTCCAGTTCGGCCGGGGAGCGCCGGCGGGCCTCGGCCAGCAGCATCTCCCACAGCAGGGTGCCGCCGAGTCGGAACAGGTGCAGCACCGACTCCAGCGGCACGCCCTGCTCGGCCCGGCGGCGGCCGGTGGCCAGCGGCGGGTCCAGCCACTCGCGCTCGTCCTCGAACCCCCTGGTCACGAGGAGCAGCACGCTGCGGCCGTTGTCGTGGAAGGACTTCCACATGTCCGCCTTGGGCACCTTCCCGTTGCGGGCGTAGATCCGCTCCTCCCGCACGGCCCCCATCTCCGACAGCCGGTCGGCGAAGCTGGGCAGGTCGGCCAGCACGACGGCGGCCACCTCCCGGATCACCGACCTGGGCGCGTGCGGCTGCTCCGTCATGGGGCCACGGTAGAGCCCCAAGACGGTGCGGCGGGCCGGTTTCTCCCCCCTCACGCCCTGGGCCCAATCCTGCTGGACCGCCCGACCGTTGGCCATGGGCAGCTGCCGCGACCTGGTTGTGCGCTGTGCACAGTCACGGTCATCTCGGCCGGATCGGCGGTTAGGGTCGCCGTCACCGCCCCGGTCGATGGCGACCTGGGGGGCCAATTTCCTTTTCACCGCACGGCTTTTCGCCGCGCGCGTTTCAGGGGGAGGCACAACGTGAACGCAACCGACGACGTCGACCGCGAGCTGGCGCTGCTGATCAGGAAGGTGTCGGGCACCGACCCGAGGGCGGTGTTCCCGGGCCGGGAGCTGGCCGGCATGTCGCTGCGGGACGAGCTGGAGATCGACTCGCTGGCCATGGTCGAGCTGGTCGACGAGATCGAGGACAGCTACGGCCTGGCCATTCCCGAGGAGGGCCTGGACAACATGGTGACCTTCGGCGACGTGGCCGACTACCTGCGGGCCCGCCGGTGACCGAGGTCGTGGTGACCGGCCTGGGCGCGACCACGCCGCTGGGCGGCGACGTGGCCGCGACCTGGGCTGGCCTGCTCGACGGCCGGACGGGGGTGTCGCGGCTGTCGGCCGACTGGGTGGACGAGCACAGCTTCCCGGTGCGCATCGCCGCCCGGCTGGCGGTGGAGCCGGAGCTGGACCACGTCGAGCTCAAGCGGATGGACCGGTGCGAGCAGCTGGCGATGGTCGCGGCCCGGCAGGCCTGGCGGGACGCGGGGCTGGCCGACGACGCGGTCGAGCCGGCCCGCCGCGGCGTGGTCATCGGCACCGGGATCGGCGGCGCGACGACGCTGGTGGCGCAGCACGACGGGATCCGGGCCCGGGGCCTGCGCGGGGTGTCGCCGCAGGCCATTCCGATGATCATGCCCAACGGCCCGGCGGCCATGGTCGGGCTGGAGTACCGGGCCCGGGCCGGGGTGCACGCCCCGATGTCGGCCTGCGCCTCCGGCGCGGAGGCGATCGCCTGGGCCTGGCGGATGATCAAGGCCGGGGACGCCGACGTGGTGCTGACCGGCGGGGCCGACGCCTGCATCACCCCGGCGATCATGGCCGGCTTCGTCCGGGCCCGGTCGATGAGCAGTCGCAACGCCAGCCCGGACGCGGCGTCGCGGCCGTTCGACGCCGACCGGGACGGCTTCGTGCTGGGCGAGGGCGCGGGCATCATCGTGTTGGAGCGCGCGGAGTTCGCGGCCGCGCGCGGGGCCCGGGTGTACGGACGGCTGGCCGGCGCCGGCATGAGCAACGACGCCCACCACATCACCGCGCCCGATCCCGACGGCATCGGCCAGGCCAGCGCCATGACGGCCGCGCTGCGCTCGGGCGGCCTGAGCGTCGAGGACATCGGCCACGTGAACGCGCACGCGACCTCGACCCCGCTCGGCGACCTGGTCGAAAGCGCGACCATCACACACGTCTTCGGCGATCGGCCGGTGGTCACCGCGCCCAAGGGCGTGCTCGGGCACCTGCTCGGGGCGTCGGGCGCGGTGGAGGCGATCGCCACAGTTCTGTCCATAAAGGACGGTGTGGTGCCGCCGACCGCGAACCTGGACCGCCTCGACGAACGCATCGAGCTCGACGTGGTCTCCGGCTCACCGCGCCGGATCCCGCTCACCGCCGCCATCAGCAACTCCTTCGGCTTCGGCGGCCACAACGTGACCCTGGCCTTCGCAAAGGAGATCTGATGAACGTCTCGATCAGGGGCGTGACCGCCTACCTGCCGCCTACCCTCGTGACCAACCGCCAGGTGGAGTCCAGGATCACCGGCTTCATCCCCCGGCCCGGCGCGATCGCCAAGCTCAGCGGCGTCCGGACGCGGCACCGGGCCGACCCCGGCGAGCAGGCCTCCGACCTGGCCGTGCACGCCGCCGAGAAACTGCTGTTCGGCCTCGGGGTCGCCGCCTGCGAGCTGGACCTGATCGTCTTCGCCGCCGCGGCCCAGGACCTCGGCGAGCCGGCCACCGCGCACGTCGTGGCGGCCAAGCTGGGCGCGAGCTGCCCGGTGTTCGACGTCAAGAACGCCTGCAACAGCTTCCTCAACGGGATCCAGGTGGCCGAGGCGTTCATCAGCGGCGGCCAGTACCGGCGGATCCTGGTCTGCAGCGGGGAAACCGGCACGCGGGTGGCGCGCTGGACGGTGGCCGACCGCGAGCAGTTCGCCGACTCGCTGGCCGGGTACACCCTGTCCGACGCCGGCGCGGCGGTGCTGCTGGAGACTTCCCTGTCCGGCGGCATCTTCTACCGCGACTTCACGGCCGAGTCGGCGAACTGGCACGTCAGCTCCATTCCCGGCACCGGCTGCGCCGAGGATCACGACGCGGAGCGGGACGGCTACATCCGCGGCGACGGCCGGGCCCTGCTGGAGTTGGTCGCCGGCGACGTCGGCCCGCAGCTGGACCGCGCTCTGACGGCGACCGGCTTGCGGCGCGAGGACTTCGCGCTGTTCTGCGTGCACCAGGTCTCGACGCCGTACCTGCGCGCGCTGACGAAAATGGCCGAGCTGCCGGAGGAGAAGCTCGTGGCGACGATCGCCGACCACGGCAACGTCGCCTCGTGCACCATCCCGCTCCAGCTGAGCCTGGCCATCGAGTCGGGCCGGTGCGGCCCCGGGGACAAGGTCGCCTTCATCGGCCTGGCCGGCGGCACCAGCATCGGCGTCATGTTCGTGGAGCTGTGATCATGGCCAACACCTTGTGGGTTGTCATTCCCGCCTTCAACGAGGCCAAGTGGATCGGGAACACGTTGGCGTCGCTGGCCGTCCAGCGGCACGCCGAGTTCACGGTGCTGGTGGTCGACAACGCCAGCACCGACGGGACCGCCGACGTGGTTCGCCGGTTCGCCGAGCAGCATCCGCGGATGGACGTCCGCGTGATCACCGAGCCGCAGAAGGGCACCGGCGCGGCCTGCGACACGGGTTTCCGGCATGCCATGGCCAACGGGGCAACGCATCTGGCCCGGACCGACGCCGACTGCCTAGTTCATCCACAGTGGACGTACGCGGCGCTGCGGGCCTTCGCGTCCGGGCTGGAGATGGTCGGCGGCCGGCTCAGGGCCCGTGACGACGACTATCCGGTGCTGTGGTGGGAGAAGGCGGTGCTGGCCTTCCTGATCCACGCCGGCGCGCTGGCCGCCCGATATCGGGCCGAGCACCGCGGGCCGCAGTTCCTCGGGCCGTATGTGTTGTGCACGGGCGGAAACAGCGCGATCACCGCCGATCTGTACGAGCGGTGCGGCGGCTATCCCCGAACGTCCATTGAGGAGGATCACGAGGACCGCACGCTGATGAACCGGGTCCGGCAGGTCACCAGGGCCTACGGCCGGCGCCGGGACATGATCGTGTACTGGTCGATGCGGCGCACCAAGGCCTGGGGCCTGCGCAACACGCTGTCCTGGTACACCGATCACAGCTATCGGCCCGAGGTGGTGGACGTCCGGTGAGGGCGGCGTGGCATGAGCTCGGCGTGCAGCTGGCCGCGCATCCGCTGGCGTACCCGGTGATCCGGGCGCTGGGCCGGGTCGGGCCGGCGGTGCGGGTGCCCGGGCTCGGCGTGATCGTCAACGACGCCGGCCTGGCCCGGCAGGTTTTGACCGACCCGAAGACCTTCCGCACCGGTGGCGGCGGCGCGGCCGACCTGTGGACGCCGGTGTTCGGCCCGTCGATGTTGGTGAACATGGACGGGCCCGAACACCGGGCGATGCGCCGCAAGCTCTCGGAGTTCTTCACGCCGGCCTATGTCAAGCAGCTCTGCGCCGACGTGCTCGACGAGCCGGTGGACCGGATGGCCGTGCGGCTGCGCCGGGGCGAGCCGGTGGACGTGGTGGACGCGACCAAGGTCATGTCCGGCGCGGTCACCAGCGCGCTGGTCGGGTTCACCGTCACCGGGTCGCCGGCAGAGCGCGAGGCCGGCTACCGGCGGTTGACCCACCAGTCCGAGCTGATCACCGGCATGGTGAAGCTGGGCCGGCTGAGCCTCACCCCGGAGCAGACCGCCCGGGCGCGGGCGATCGCCGACGAGGTCGGGGCCGCGGCCTCGGCTGCCTGGGTCGACGGCGACGAGAACACCGCCGTGGGCCGGATGCGCCATTTCGGACTGTCCGAAGTGGAGTCTCGCGGGCTGGCCTCGGCGTTCCTCATCGCCGGCACCGAGACCATCTCCAGCCTGGTGCCGCGACTGGTGGCGTTGCTGCACGACCACGGCGTGCTCACGGAAGTGGCCAATGCCTTGCGCGCCGGCGACACCGGTCCGTTGAACGCGGCGATCGACGAGACCTCCCGGCTCGTCACGCCCGCGCCGATCATTCTGCGCAACGCGGCGATGCCGGGTCGGATCGGCGACGTCCGGGTGCTGCCCGGCGACCGGGTCGTGGTGTCCACCCTCAACTGCGCCAAGGCCTACGGCCGCTTCGACCTGGGCCGGGCGCATCCGCCCGAGCTGCGGCGGCTGTGGTTCGGTGCGGGCCCGCACTTCTGCCTCGGCTATCCGCTGGCGATGGCCGAGATCCACGCCATCGTCGGCACGCTGCTGGCGCAGGGCCCGTTGCGGATCATCCGACGCAACGCGGCCCGCGGCGTGCTCTTTCCCGCCTACCAACGACTGGAGGTCAGCCGGGCATGATCGACATTGTGAACGCCGTCCTGGCGCAGGCGTCGAGCCGGCCGGACGAGGTGGCGATCGTCGACAAGGACGGGGCCACCACGACCTTCGGCCGGCTGCGCGATCAGGTGCTGGCGGTACGAGATGGTCTGCGGGCCAAGGGAATGAGCGACGGCGACGGCGTGCTGTTCGCGGTGCGAACGTCAGCCGCCGGCGTCGCCCTGTTCCTCGGCGTGCTGGCCGCCGGCGGTGTGCTGATCACCGCCGACACCGCAGTAGGCCCGGAACTGGTGGCCGCGCGGATGCGTGCGTACCGGCCGCGCTGGCTCGTCGCCGAGTCGGTTCTCTATCCGGCCAGTGTGTTCGGGCCGATGCGCTCGCTCTGCCGTCGGCGCGGCTGGTCGGTGCCGGACCTGCGGCAGGCGATCGCCGACCCGTCGATCCACCACGTCTATAGTGGACGGTGGTTGCCCGGTGTTCCGCGCCACGCAATCAAGGTCGGTCATCTAGCCGGCGCATCGGCGGCGGCTGAGGTGCGGCTGGACGCGCCGGCGTTGATCGTGTTCACCTCGGGCACCACCGAGCGCCCCAAGGGAGTCGTGCACTCCCTGCGTACGCTGACCAACGCGGTACAGCTGCTGGCCCGGCATTTTCCCTTTGGCGAAGGGGATGTCATGCACACCGACGGCATCGTCGCCGGACTGCCGGCCCTGGTCAGCGGCGCACGGCTGTCGCTGGCCACGCCCGAGCGCTTCGCCCAGGATCTGGCCGACCGCAAGGTGACCCATGCCTACGGCGTTCCGGTGCAACTGGCCGACGTGTTCGACGTGCTGCCGAAGTGGCCGGAGCACGTGCGCTACCTGCTGATGGGCTCGGCGCCGGCGGCGCCGGCCGTGCTGCGCAAGGCAATCAGCGCTGTTCCTCATGGCCAGGTGCTGTCGGTGTACGCGATGACCGAGGCGATCCCGATCGCCGTCGGACGGGCCGAGGACAAGCTGGCACACACCGAACAGGGCCACCCCGGCGACCTGCTGGGCGAACTCTCGGACGGGGTCGCGGCGCGGATCGCCGAGGACGGCGAGCTCCTGGTGACCGGCCCGAGCGTGTGCCTGGGTTACCTCGGCGAGCCGCCGATGACCGAACTGCCGACCGGCGACCTGGCCCGACTGGACGACCGGGGCCGGGTCATCATGCTGGGGCGCAAGAAGGACATGCTGATCCGGGGCTCGTACAACATCTATCCCGGCCTGTACGAGCCGACCATCGCGCTGCTGCCGGGCGTGCGGGAGGCGGCCATGGTCGGGCTGCCCGATCCGGTGACCGAGGACGAGACCGTGGTGCTGGCCGTGGTGGCCGGCGAAGGGGTGGACCGCCAAGCCCTGACCTGTCGCCTACGCCGCCAACTGCCGGAGATCATCGACGCCGAGGCGGTGCCGGACCGGATCGTGGTGCTCGACGAGTTGCCGCGCTCGGGCCGTTCGCGCAAGCTCGACCGTCCCGCGCTGCGGGCCTCGCTCGCCGGGCGGACCACATGAGAGTGGCGGTGACGGGCGCGACCGGTTTCGTCGGCGGCGAGGTGTGCCGGGCGGCCGTGGCGGCGGGTTGGGAGGTGCACGCGTTCGGCCGCCGGCTGGCCGACATTCCCGGCGCCACCTACCAGTACTGGAATCTCAACGGTCCGGTGCCACGACTGTCCGAAGTGGACGCGGTCATCCACTGCGCCGCCGCCGCGACCGACGCCGGCCGGGCCAGCCAGGTGTGGGCGACCAATCTGCTCGGCACACGGCGGGTTCTCGATGCATTCCCCCACGCACGCATCGTGCACGTCAGCAGCGCCAGCGTGTACGACCCGTTCCGGCCGACCGTGCGAGCGAAGGAAGCCGAAGCCCCGGTGGCGCGGTACCTCAATGCCTACGGCGCGTCGAAGGCCGCCGCCGAGCGGTTCGTGCTCAACACCCACCGGGACACGATCATCCTGCGCCCGCACGCCGTCTACGGCCCCGGCGACACCACCCTGCTGCCGCGCCTGCTGGAGAACATCCGCGGCGGCCGCCTGCTCGTCCCGGGCGACGGCCGGGCCCGGCAGAGCCTGACGGCCGTCGGCGGCCTCGCGCGGGCCTGCCTGCTCGCCGCCCGCAGCACCCTGACCGGCGTCTTCAACATCGCCGACAGCGACACCCTGTCGGTCGACGAGGCGCTGCGCGGACTGCTGGCCACGGCCGGCGTCGAGGCCACGCCGACCTACCTGCCCACCCGCCTGGTCCTGCCGTTGGCCACCGGATTGGAGGCAGCGCAACGGCTCTGTGGCCGGCCGCGCCGGATCCGCCTCAACCGCTACGTCATCAGCCAGCTCGCCATGGAACGCACCCTGGACATCACGGCGGCGGTCGACCGGCTCGGCCACGAGCCAACCCCGACCTCGTTCACATACAGGAACTGAACCGCTTTACCCACAATTACGGAGGCCGCTCAAACAATCACAGAACGTAAGGGTCCAAACGGGCAGTAACACCCGACACAATCAGGCACGAGGACTCCGTCAAATCCGGTTCGCCGAGTTAGAGTCCGATGACGGCCCGCTGGTTCACCCGGCCGTCAACGGTAAACAACGAACGACCGCGTGTAAATATTTGACGATGGGATCCCCTGCCCCATGCGTGTTTCTTCGGCGACCGCTGCGCTGTCGTCCGGGCAACTGCGGCTGTGGACGTTGGCCCAGCTCGACGGCGCCGGCCCGGCCTACAACGAGGTTTTCGGCTTCGAGCTGCGCGGCCCCGTCGACCACGCGGTCCTGCGCCGGTCGCTGGACGCCGTGTTCGACCGGCACGAGTCGCTGCGGACCAGGTTCGTGCTGGTCGACGGCGCGCCGGCGCAGATAGTCGAGCCGCCGGCCGGCGCCCCGCTGGAGATCGTCGACCTGACCGACGCCCCGGCCGGATTCGACGCGCTGCGGCACGCCGACCAGTTCACGCCGTTCGATCTGGACCGCGCCCCGCTGGCCCGAGTCCGGTTGATCATTCTCGGCCCCGAGCACCATGCGCTGCTGATGACCATTCATCACGCCGTGCTGGACGGCCGTTCGGTGCAGACGATGATGCGCGAACTCAGTGTGCTGTATTCCACACCGACTGATCTTCCCGAGCCGACGACCCGCTTTCGCGATTACGCGCGAGATCAACAGGAGTGGTTGGCCGGCCCGGAGGTCACGCCCCACGAGGACTACTGGCGCCAGCATCTCGCCGACGCCCCGCCCTCGCTCGACCTGCCGACCGACCGGCCCCGGCCGGCCCAGCAGGAGTTCCACGGCGGCCGCGTCCCGTTCGCGCTCGGCGGCGAGCTCACCGCGACGCTGAAGACGGTCGCCCGCGCGAACCGCGCCACGCTGTACGTGACGCTGCTGGCCGGCTGGTTCCTGCTGCTCTCGCGGCTGTCCAACCAAACCGACGTGGTCGTCGGCGTGCCGACCGCGAACCGGCGGCGGGAGGTCGCCGACGTAGTCGGGTTCTTCGCCAACAGCCTGGCCGTCCGGGCCGACCTGAGCGGGGAGCTGACCGGGGCCGAGCTCATCGGCCAGGTGCGCCAGTCGCTGCGCGCCGGTCTGAACCACGAAGGCCTGCCGTTCGGCCGGGTCGTCGAGCTGGTGAACCCGCCGCGCAGCCCGGCGCACACTCCCCTGTTCCAGACCATGTTCTCGTGGATGCCGCCGCTGGCTCCCCACCTGGAGCTGCCCGGTGTCGAGGTGACGGCGCTGACCGTGCCCGAGGCGCCGGCGAAGTTCGACCTCACCATCGGAGTGTCCGAACAGGACGGTGACGTGCGGGGCGATCTCGACTACGCCACCGCGTTGTTCGACGAAGCCACGGCCCGACGGTACGCGCGGTACCTCGTGCGGCTGCTGACGCAGCTGGCCGAGCGGCCGGACGCGAAGTTGTCCGAGTACGAGCTGATGGACGAGGCCGAGCGGGAGGCCCTGCTCGCCGACTGGAGCGCCGGCCCGCCGGCGACGCCGCTGCCCGGTGGTCTGGTCGAACGCTTCGAGAAGTGCGTGGCCGAACGCCCGGACCAGCCCGCGCTGGTGGTCGACGACCAGAACTTGACCTACGCGGAGTTGAACGAACGCGCCGATCGGCTGGCCGACGGGTTGGCCGCCCGAGGCGTGCGGCCGGGGGCCGTCGTTGGCCTGCACACCGGGCGAACGGCCGAGCTTGTTGTTGGTGTGCTGGGCATTCTCAAGGCCGGGGCGGCGTACATGCCGCTCGACCCGGCCCAGCCGGCCGCCCGGTTGGAGTCGATGGTGGCTGGCAGCGAGCCGGCGCTGGTGCTCAGCGACGCGGCCGACCGTCCCGACGGCTGGCTGCCGTTCACCGCCGTTGAGTCCGATGTGGACCGACGAAGGCCCGGGAACTCGGGTCAGATCGCTTACGTGATACACACTTCCGGCTCGACCGGTCGACCCAAGGGCGTCGCGGTGGCCCAGCGCAGCGTGCTGGCCCTGTTCGACCAGTGGCTGGGCCGGCTCGGCGCGACGCCCGGCGAGGCGACGTCGGCCTGGTCCAGCATCGGCTTCGACGCGTCCGTGCACGAGATCCTGCTGCCGCTGACCACCGGCGCGGTGCTGCACATCGTCCCCGACGACGTACGGGCCGATCCGGCCGCGTTGATGGACTGGCTGCGCGAACACCGTGTCGTGCAAGCGTTTCTGCCACCGGCCTATGTCCGCTGGATCGACGAGGACCCGGCCGCACGACTGGCCGGCCTGTCGCTGCGGCAGGTGCTGACCGGCGTCGAGTCGCTGCCGGAGTCGGCCCTGGCCCGCATGGTCGAATCCTTGCCAGGACTGCGGATCTGCTTCGGCTACGGGCCGACCGAGGCCACCCTGTACGCCACCGTCTACACCGACCCGCAGCCGATCGACCGGTCCTGCCCGATCGGACGACCGCTTCCGGGCAGCCGCCTCTACCTGCTGGACGATCGGCAACGACCGGTGCCGCCGGGCGTGGTCGGCGAAGTCTTCCTGGCCGGCTCCTGTCTGGCCGACGGCTATCTGCACCGGCCGGATCTGACCGCCGAACGGTTCGTGCCCGATCCGTTCGTGGCCGGCGAACGCATGTACCGCACCGGTGACCTGGCCCGCTGGCTGCCCGACGGGAACGCCGAGTACGCGGGGCGGGCCGACGACCAGATCAAGCTGCGCGGGTTCCGGATCGAGCCGGCCGAGGTGGAGGCCGCCCTGCTGGCGGCGCCGGGTGTTTCGGAGGCCGCGGTGCTCGTCGACCGCACTGGTGAGCCGCGTCTGGTCGCCGCCATCGCCGCCGCCGAGCAGCGGACTCCGCACGAGTGGCGGGAACTGTTGGCCACCCGCCTGCCGGACTACATGATCCCGTCGGTGTTCGCCGAGTTCGAGCGGCTTCCGTTGAGTCGCAATGGAAAGCTCGACCGGGCCGCCGTGCTGGCCCAGGCCGGGGCGACCAACCAGGTCAACACGGCCAGCCCTCGGGACGCCGTCGAGCACGCCGTCTACCGGATCTGGCGGGACCTGCTGCTGCATCCGGTGATCGGCGTCAGCGACAATTTCTTCGACCTGGGCGGCACTTCCATCTCGGCCATCAAGCTGGCGCACGCCATCGACCGGGAGTTCGGGCAGGCCCTGCCGCTGCGCGAGGTGATCCTGCATCCGACCATCGAGGCCCAGGCCGCCCTGCTGCGCACCGGTGCGCAGCCCGCGACCGGCAGCATGGTCGAGTTCCGAGCCGGCGACGGCCGTGAGCGTGTGGTGTGCGTGCATCCCGCTGGCGGCACGGCTTTTTGCTACCTCCCGCTGAGCACCCTGCTTCCCCAGCACACCGGCGTTGTCGGCTTCCAGGCGCCTGGGATCAACGCCGGCGAGGACACATTGCCCAGCGTCGAGGCGATGGCGGCCGAGTATCTCCGTCTGCTCGCGCCGCGACCCGGTGAATCGCTGGTCCTTTGTGGACTTTCTTACGGCGGGCTGATCGCCTACGAGATGGGTCGCCAACTGGCCGGGCAGGCCCGGGTGAGCGTGCTGCTGCTGGACACCAACGCCACCGACGACCCGGCCGTCAAGGCCTCGATCGAGCCGGTGCCGGTGGCCGAGTTCCGCGAGAAGCTGGTGCGGTTCAACGGAATGTACCCGGGCATCGACGACGCCCAGCTCGACCGCTACCACCGCGTCTACAACCACAACCGCCGCACCGCTCGGGACTACGACCCCGGTCCGTCCGAGGCACGCTTGGTGTTCCTGCGCGCGGCCGGGGAGGATTCCCTGGACGACTCGGTCGAGTTCTGGCAGCGGCGGGCCGCCGGCGAGTTCCGGGTGGAGCCGACCGAGCACGGGCACTGGGAGCTGTTGGAAGGGGCGGCACTGCCCCAGGTCGTCGAGCTGATCACCGCCGAACTGGCCGAGCTGGCGGCCCGATGAGCTCGATCGCCCGGCGGGTGCACGCCCAGGCCCTGCGCACCCCCGACGCCGTCGCCGTTGTCGACGGCTCGAAGTCCCTCACCTACGCCCAACTCGACGCCGCCGCTGCCACCTTCGCCCATTCCCTTGCCCGGCAAGGAGTCCACCCCGGCGACGCGGTCGCGATCGGTCTGCCGCGCTCCTGGCAGCTGGTCTGCGCCATGCTCGGCGTGCTGCGTCTGGGCGGTCAGGTCGTGCCCCTGGATCGGCAAAGCCCCGCCGACCGCCAACTTCACATGATCACCGACTCCGGCGCGGTCGCCGTCGTGCTGGCCGAGGAAGAGAAATCCTGGGGCGCCAGCGTCCTGGTCGCCGACGATCTGCTGGCGGGTCCGTCCCTCCCGGCTGGTGAACCGGCGGATCCGGCACCCGTGGCGTTCTTGTTCTACACCTCCGGCACGACCGGGCGGCCCAAGGGCGTGGAGGTTCGGGACGAGGGGATTCTGCGGCTGGCCGAGCCGGGGTATTTGCGGATCGAGCCGGGGAATCGGTTCGCCTGCCTGGCCAATCCGGCGTTCGACGCGCTGAGCTTCGAGGTGTGGACGCCGCTGGTGACGGGCGGCACGGTCGTCATCCTGGGCAACGCGGCGGTGCAGGATCCGAAGGCCTTCGCAGCGGCGCTGGTCACCGAGCGCGTGGACACGATGTTCGTGACGGCGGCGCTGTTCAACGCGGTCACCCAGGTCGTTCCCGACTGTTTCGCCACGGTCGGCCAGGTGCTGATCGGCGGCGAGCAGCTGAATGCCGCGCTGGTCAAGCGGTGGTACCAGGCAAATCCCACCTCGGGCACAGGGCTGGTCAACGGGTACGGGCCCACGGAGACCACGACGTTCGCCCTGAGCTGGCCCATTCCCCGCGACTTCGACGGGGACGTGGTGCCGATCGGCCGGCCGCTGCCGGCGACCGGGATCGCGCTGGTGGTGCCGGGTCCCGAGCAGGTCGTGGTGCTGGACGAGTCGGCCCAGCTGCACATTTCCGGCGCTGGCCGGACGGCCGAGCCCGGTGAGCTGGCCGAGCTGTGGATCTCCGGCGCCGGCCTGGCCAACGGATATCGCAACCTACCCGAAGAAACCGCCCAGCGATTCGGTTCGCTTCCCGGTGTGCACGGCGACACGCGCCATTACCGGACCGGGGATCTGGTGCGCGCGGACGCCGACGGGCTGGTGACCTATGTCGGGCGAACCGACCGCCAGGTCAAGGTGCGCGGATTCCGCATCGAGCCCGGCGAGCTGGAACAGCGCATCCTCCGGCACCCGGCCGTGCGGCAGGCCCAAGTGTGCGTTCGACGAGCCGGCGAGCACGGCCCGAACGAGCTGCTGGCCTACATCGTCGCCGATGATTTGTCCTATGTGGACTTCGATGCGCACCTGACCGCCGTGGCGCCGGCCTACATGCGGCCGCACCACGTGTTCCGGGTGGCCGGCCTGCCGCGCACGGCCAACGGCAAGATCGACGAGGCGGCGCTGCTCGGCGCCGACCTCAGCCCGTGGCGGCCGGACGACACCGGCGGCGAGGTGACTCCTTGGCAACGCGAGGTCTTCGGCCTGGTCGGCGAGGTGCTCGGCCTTGCCGATCCGCGACCGTCCGACACCTGGGTCGCGGTCGGCGGTGATTCGCTCAAGGCGCTGCGGCTGCGGTTCGCCATTCGCGAGCGATGGGGTGCGGACGTGGCTCAGTCCACGGTGCAGCACGGCACCTTCGCCGACCTGGCCACTGCGATCAAGGTCGCCGACCCGAACCGCTACCCGGTGCCCGGCGAGCCGACAACGGCGTTGTCGGCCCCGGCGACCAGCGAGCAGCAACGGCTCTGGCTGTTGCAGCAGCGAGAACCGGAGTCGGTGTCCTACCTGGTGCCGATGGCGTTCCGGATCACTGGGCCGGTCGACGTCGAGGCCATCCGGGATGCCATACGGGGCCTGGTGATCCGGCATCCGGCGCTGCGCACCGGGTTCGAGGCGACCGCCGACGGCTTGTGCCAAGCGGTCGGCGCGCCGTATGACCCGTGGACAACGGCGGTCGACGAGATCTTCACCGCGCCGTTCGATCTGGCCCAGCCGCGGATGCTCAGAGCTTCTTGGCGGCCCGAGGCTGACGGCGGCACGCTTCTGCTGTGCCTGCACCACATCGCGGTGGACGGCTGGTCACTCAACGTGCTGTTCGCCGAGCTGTCGGCGGCCTACGCCGGGTCCGAGCCCGGCATGACCGCCCGTTCGCCGCTCGACTTCGCGGCCTGGCAAGCGGAGTGGTTCGCCTCGTCGGAATATCGGGCCCAGCGGGACGAGTTGCTTGCGCGGCAGGCCGAACTCCCGGCGGCCCCGGAGACGGTCGCCGAGCTCGGCCGGGCCCGGCTGCGCCACACCACTCTCGACGCCCGGCAGCGGGAACGGATAGACCGCTGCTGTTCGGAGCTCGGCCTGACCCGGTTCCAGCTGCTGTTCGGCGTGTTCTCGATGAGCCTGTCCGGCGTGACCGGCCGTCGGCGGCTGCGGCTGGCCGCGCCGACTGCCAACCGGCCGGTGCGGGAGTTCGAGGACAGCGTCGGCATGTTCGCCAACACGGTGCTGCTGCCGGTTTCCGTCGACCCGGATGAGGTTCTCCGCGACCAGCTCGGGCGGCTCGGCGAGGAAGCCGCGGCGGTGCTGGACCGCTCCAATGTCGCCCTTGCCGATGTGCTCGCCGACCGGGCCGGGACGCCGTTCGACTACCTGTTCGTCTTGGAGAACACCGATTTCGCCGCGCTGCGCCTGACCGACTGCGTGGTCACTCCACAGTGGATCGAGGCTCACGGCGCGAAGTGCGCGCTGACCTTGTCGGTAGTGGACCGGGAAACCGGCTTCGACTGCCTGTGGGAGTACGGCGAGGGCCACTTCACGGCGGCGGAGATCGACGCGCTCGACACCCTGTTCCGTCGGGCCTTGGACCTGCTCCTGGACGGGACGGCAACCCCGGCCGAGCTGGCCGCGCCCTATCGCGAATCCTTGCCCGACCATGGAACCGGCCCCGAGCCTCGGCTCGAATACGAGACGGTCCACGAGGGCTTCGCCCGGACGGTCGCCCGCTCGCCCGATGCCGTGGCCGTCAAGACCGCAACCGAGGCCATCACCTACGCGCAACTCGACGCCTACGCGGCGGCCCTGGCCGCCACATTGCCCGAGGACGCTGAGTCCATCGCGCTCTACTGCGAGCCGTCGGCCGAGCACATCGTGGCGTTGCTGGCATTGGCCCGGCTCAACATCACCGCGGTGCCGCTCGATCCCGCCTACCCGCCGGCCTTGCTGCGACAGATGCTCGCTCAGGCCACGCCCCGGTGCGTGCTGCTCACCGCGAGCCGGGCAGAAGCGTTCGCCGAGATCGACGGCACGGTCGAGCAGCGGGTGATCACCCTGGGCGCCGGTCCGGCCGGGCCGGTCCGCCGGGCCGGGCGGCCGCTCTACACGCTGTTCACCTCGGGCTCCACCGGCGAGCCCAAGGGCGTGCGGGTGCCGGACCGCACGCTGGCCAATCTCGTGCAGTGGCAGGACTTTCCCCCGGCGGCCACGCAGCAGTTCTCGATGCTCTCCTTCGACGTGTCGTTCCAGGAGATCGTCACGACGCTGTGCGGCGGCGGCAGCCTGCACCTGATCCGCCCGGAGTGGCGGCACGACGGGCCGGCGCTGCTGGACCAGCTGGAGACCGCCGGGATCGAGCGGATCTTCCTCCCCTACGTCACGCTGCAACTGCTGGCCGAACACGGCGCGCGGCTCGACAGGTTCCCGTCCCGGCTGCGTGACGTGATCACCGCCGGCGAGCAGCTGGTCTGCACCGACGCGATTCGCCGCTGGTTCACCGGAATGCCCGGCACCCGCCTGCACAACCATTACGGGCCGACCGAAACCCACGTGGCGACCGCGCTGACGCTGGACGGCGATCCCGCCCGGTGGCCCGAGCGCCCGGCGATCGGCCGCCCGGTCGCCGGGGCGGTCGTGCGCGTCGTCGACGAATCGGGCGAGCAACTGCCGCCGGGCCAACTGGGCGAGCTGATCATCGGCGGCCTCATGGCCAACCGCTGCTACCTCGGGGACAGCCGGCCGGAGCGGTTCACCGAGCGGCCGGAACTGTTCTACCGCAGCGGTGATCTCGCGTACGTCGACCGCGACGGGCTGGTGCATTTCGCCGGCCGCGCCGACGGTCAGGTCAAGATCAGCGGACATCGGCTGGAGCTCGGCCAGGTGGAAGCGGCGCTGCTGCGGCACCCCGATGTCGTCAATGCCGTGGTGGTGGCCGAGGAAACCGGCCTGCTGGCCTGCCTCGAATGCCGGCGGACGCCAAGTGCCGAAGAACTCAGCGCGCACCTCGCCCCGCTGCTCCCGGCCCATGCCCGAGTCGACCGGTTCCGCGTGGTCATGGCCCTGCCGCGCACGCCGAGCGGGAAACTCGACCGGGCGGCTGCCGCTCGCACCGCCGGCACCGATCTGCGCCGCCCCCGGCGATCGGCGCTGTCCCCACGGGAACAGCGGATCGCCGAGCTCTTCGAGGACGTGACCGGCGTGCCCATCGAGCCGGACCAGACGTTCTTCGCCGCCGGGGCATCCAGCCTCGGGCTGATGCGTTTTCACCTGCGCTGCTTGCAAGAGGGCCTGCGGTTCACCGCCGCCGACCTGTTCGAGCACGTCACCGTGCGCGAGCTGGCCCGAGTGCTGGACGGCGAGGCCGCCGAGGAGTCGGTGCCCGACAAGGGCATCGCTGCGGAAGAACCCATTGCGGTGATCGGGATGGCGGTGCGGGTGGCCGGCGCGCCCGACCTCGCCGCGTTCTGGGACCTGGTGCGCACCGGCCGCCGGGGCATCGAGGACTTCGCGGCCGAGGACGGCCTGGTCGGCGCGCGGAGCATTCTCGACGGCCCGCTGGCGTTCGACCCGGACCGCTTCGGCATCAGCCACCGCGAGGCGGCGCTGATGGACCCGCAGCAACGGCAGCTGCTGATGAGCTGCGTCGAAGCGCTGTCCCACGCCGGGATCGCCGAGCCGTCCGGCCGGATCGGGCTGATCGCCGGCTGCGGGGAGAACACCTACTTCCAGGCGATGCTGCGCGACGGCGAGCCCAGCGCGCTCCCGGACCAGTTCCAGCTGGCCCTGCACCACGACAAGGACTTCCTGGCCACGAAGGTCGCGTACCACCTCAACCTGACCGGCCCGACCTTGACCGCCCAGACGGCGTGCTCCAGCTCCCTGGTCGCGGTGCACCTCGCCGCCGGGATGCTGCGGTCCGGCGAGGCCGACGTGATGCTGGCCGGCGGCGTGCTCGTCGATCTCACCCTGGCCGAGGGCTACCGCTATCGGCCCTCGCACATCTTCTCCCCCGACGGGCACTGCCGGCCGTTCAGCGCGGATGCCAACGGCACCGTCGGCGCGAGCGGTGTCGGCGTGGTCGTGCTCAAGCCGCTGGCCCAGGCCCGCCGCGACGGCGACACCGTGTACTCGGTGATCACCGGCTCGGCCGTCAACAACGACGGCGCGGCCAAGATGAGCTACAGCGCCCCCTCCCCCGGCGGGCAACGCTCGGCGATCCGCGCTGCGCTGGAGCGCAGCGGCCGCACCGGCAGCGACATCGGCTACGTCGAAGCCCACGGCACCGGCACGCGGCTCGGCGACCCCATCGAGGTCGCCGCTCTCCGCGACGCTTTCGGCCCCACACCGGCGGGCGGCTGCGCGCTGTCCTCGCTGAAGAGCCAGATCGGGCATCTCGGGGCGGCGGCCGGAGTGGTCGGCCTGATCCGGGCGACCTTGTCCGTCCATCATGGACTGATCCCGCCGACCGTCGACTTCGCCGAGCCCAACCCTCAGCTGGCTGAGGACCTGCTTCCCTTCCGCGTCCCGACCACGGCCGAGGCTTGGCCGGCTGGTCCTCGCGTCGCCGCCGTGAGCAGCTTCGGCATCGGCGGCACGAACGCTCACGTCGTCCTGGAAGGGAGCGCTCGGGCCTGGCCGACTTGGGAGCCGACGCGCCGGTTGGTGCTGTCCAGCACCACCCCGACCGCGCTGCGCGCCGACGCACTGCGGGTCGCCGACTACCTCGAAGCCCATCCTGAGTCCTATGTGGACGTCCTCCGGCACCTCCAGGCTGGCCGCCCGGCCCGGCGCTGGCGGATCGAGGCGGAGTGCGTCGATGTGGCCGGCGCGATCGCCTTCCTACGCCAGGCCGAGCCCACGGAGAACGACGAAGTGGGATCAGTGCGGCTCGGGGCCGGGCCGGCGCCGTGGGACTTTCCGCCGCCGGCCTTCGACCTGGCCGACTACGACTTCCAGCGGCGGACGGTTGTCAGCTCAGGCCTTGAGGTCACGCGGCTGCCCGAGTCCGAGTGGCTGCACCAACCCCACTGGGTCCGGTTGCGCCGCGCCGCGGCGGCGAGTGCGCCGGTCGACCGTGTCTTGGTGGTGCTGAGCGAGAAGCCCCTCGACACGGGTGCGTTCGAGGCCGTCTACGCGCGGGTGGTTCGGATCGTGGCCGGCGACGAGTTCGCGGAGTTGGGGGTCGACGAGTTCTCGGCGAACCCGGTCGACACCGAGTCGCTACGGTCGGTGTTCACAGCGATCAATGGCGATGTCGACTTTCTGCACGCGCTGCCGCTGGGTGTTGCTGAGGCAGTGGACGCCGATGCGCTGGACTACGCACAGATGTCCTGCCTCGATGCCCCGACGGCAGTGCTGCGGGCCGCCGCCGGGCGACAGGTCCGGACGTGGTGGTTGTCGACGCAAGCGACGCCGATCGACGGCACGGTCTCACGACCAGCCGCCGGATTGCTGGCCGGTGTGACCACGGTGGGGCGGCAGGAAACCGGTGTCCTGGGGCACTGGGTCGATCTGCCCGACGACGACCTGGCTCGCTGGGCGTCGCCACTGGCCGGGCTGCTGGCTGACGCCAACGCCCCGACGAGAGTCGCACTGCGTAACGGGTTCTGGTGGGAGCAACGCCTCTCACCGGTTGCGGGCCACGAGACAGAACAATCCATAGTGGACCACGGTGTGGTGCTGATCCTCGGCGGCACCGGGGCGATCGGCTCGGTCGTGGCGGCGACGCTGCTGGCGACAACGCCGGTCCGGGTCGCGTTGTCGGCCCGCGATCCGCACATCCCGGAGTCGCTGAAACCGTGGGCCGACCGGATCGACCTGATCCCGGCGGACCTGACCACGGCGACGGCCGACGAGATCACCCACCGGCTGCGGGACCCGCTCACCGGCATTGTGCACGCCGCCGGGATCGCGGCCGGCGGCCTCATCGCCCGGCGCGATCCCGACCAGGCCCGGTCGGCGACCGCGGTCAAGCTGGCCGGCGCGGCGCTGATGGAACGGCTGATCGAGCGGCACAACCCCGCGCTCGCGGTCTACTGCTCGTCGATGTCCGCCCAGCTGGGTGGCGTCGGGCAGCTGGATTACGCCGCGGCCAACGGATTCCTCGACGCGCTGGCCCACTATCGGTCCGGCGACGGCCCGCTGCGGATCACCCTGGACTGGGACATCTGGCGCGACGCGGGCATGGCGACCGGCGTGCTCGGCCACAACGCCCAGCACCAGGCCCACCTGGCCGTCGGCCTGAGCAGCGAGGATGGCGAGCACGTGCTGCGTCGGGCGCTGGCCGCCGGGCTGCCGCAGGTGCTGGTGTCCACAACGGACATTGAGCAGTCCCGAATGTTCTACGAGCCGGTGCGGACCACGCCGACCGCCACCGAGTTGGTCGACGAGGTGCGGGAACTGCTCGGCGTGGACGAGCTCGCGGCCGACGTGCCGCTGTACGACCTCGGCGCGGACTCCCTGGTCATGCTGGACCTGATCGAGTCGGTCGACCGGCTCTTCGGCGTCCGGCTCGACCTGGATTTCCTCGGCCCCAACGTGACACTGGCCGACGTGCAGGCCCGGTTGCACGCCCAGCCCGAGGAGATCCAGGTGTGGCAGGAAGGCGCCGGACGCGATGTGCTGTGCCTGATTCACCCGGTCGGCGGCGATGTGCAGGCCTACCGGCCGTTGGTCTCGGCGCTGGGCCCGGAACTGACGGTGTGCCTCATCGCCGACCCGGCGCTGCGCCGGCCGGAGCCGCCCGAGTGGTCGGTGACCGAGCGGGCCCGGCGCTACCACGAGGCACTGTCAGCCCGGTTCCCCGTGGACGAATGGCGTTGGCACTTGGCCGGTTGGTCGTTCGGGGCCTGGGTCGCCACCGAGATGGCCGCCCAGGCCGAAGCGGCCGGCACGCCCGCGCTGAACCTGCACCTGATCGATCCGCCGACACCTGGCGCGCGGTTCGACAACTACGGCGATGCCGAGCTCGAAGCCATCTTCGAACGGGAGCTCGGCGCAACCGGCGGCACGGCTGGGGAATACGCGCGGCGACTGGCCCGGGCCTGCCGCGCGAACCTGCGCAGCATGACCGGCCACGAGCTCCCTCGACTGTCGACCACGCCGAGCCGGGTGTGGTTCGCCACCGAGCCCGAGGGCGGTCTGCCCGTGACCGCCGGTCCGGACGCGTGGCATTCGCTGCTGCCCCAACCAACTGAGTGGCGGCGACTGTCCACAACGCACTACGGCATCATGCAGCCGCCGCACACCCTGGCCATCGCCGATGCGATCAGGGAGGAGGTGTGAACCCGTATCAGGCGTTGCCGGCCCGGGCGTTCTGGCGGCCGGCGGTGGCCGAACCGGCGATCGAGGAACTACGCGACCTGTGGGTCCCGAAGTTCCCGATCGGCCAGGACGACCCGATCCTCACGGTCGGATCCTGTTTCGCCGCGCGGATCGGCGAGTCCCTCATCGATCTCGGGATGAACTTCTACGATGCCGAGCCGGCGCCGCCGGGACTGACCCGCGAGCAGCGGCGGGCCCGGCACTACGGCGAATTCTCCTTCCGTGTCGGCAATGTCTACACCGCCGCCGTGTTGAAGCAGTGGCTGTCCTGGGCGTTCGAGGTGACCACGCCGCCGGACACGGTGTGGTCGGAGAACGGACGGTTCTTCGACCCGTACCGGCCGTCGATCGACCCGGACGGACACGCCTCGGCCGAGGATATGTTGGCAGCCAGGGAAATCACCTTCGACGGCATTCGGCGGGGCATGGCCAAGGCCCGGTGCCTGGTGTTCACCCTGGGCCTGACCGAGGCCTGGACCGACACCGACGGCACCGTGTATCCGGCCTGCCCGGGCACGGTCCGAGGCACGTTCGACGAGCGCCGGCACAGGTTCCACAACTACACGTTCGCCGAGGTGTGCCATCACCTTGGCGACATCATCGAGCTGGTCCGCACGATCAACCCCGACCTCCGGTTCGTGCTCACGGTTTCCCCGGTTCCGTTGACCGCGACCGCCGCCGGGCAGCATGTTCTGGTCGCCAGCACGTACTCGAAGTCGCTGTTGCGGGCGGTCGCCGGCCAACTGGCCCAGGAACACGACCACGTCGACTACTTCCCGGCCTACGAGCTGATCACCGGCCAGCCCGTCCGCTCCCGGTTCTACGAGGACAGCCTGCGCTCGGTGACGCCGGAAGGCGTTTCCTTCGTGCTCAAGCACTTCATGGCCGGGCTGCGCCCGACACCGAGCCCGGCCGAACCCGTTCGACGGCTGACCGAGGGAGGTGACGCCTGTGACGACGCGGTTCTCGACTATTACAGCCCCCGCTAGGTTCCTGCTGCTCGGCGACTCCCACGCCGGCCCGATCGGCCGCGCCGCGGCGGCGGCGGACCTCCCGTTCCTGGGCGGCCCGATCGGCGCGGCCCGCGAGTTCACCGACGACTTCTTCACCGCGAGCCCGCAGGACGTGACGTTCCACAACGCCGAGACCGAAGGCCACTACCGGCAATTCCTGGCCGAGCTGGGCGTAACCGGCCTCGGCCAACTCCGGGTGCCGCTGGTCGCGACCTTCGGGTTCGCCGCGCATTTCATTGCCACCAAACAGAACTGGCACCTCTACCGCACCGGCGACGGCTTTCCCGCCGGCTTCCTGCACAGCCCGCTGTTCGACGCTATCGTGACCGAGACCGTGCGCGACGCGCTGGCTTTCTACCGCCACGCCGTGGATCTCGGGCTGCGGGTGTGCGCGGTGCTGCCGCCGCAGCGGGTGCCGAACCAGTCCGATCCGGCGGTGTTCCTCGCCGCCCAGGAGCCCGTCCGCCGGGCGGTGGCCGCGCTGGGTGTCGAGGTCGTCGACCTGCGGGACCGGATCACCGACCCCAGCGGCTTCCAGCGGCCGGAACTGTGCGAAGTGGACGACGAGATCCACGGAAACCTGGCGTGGGGCCGGATCGTCCTGCGTGAGCTGCTCGACCTCGGGCTGTAAGGGAAGGAAACCATGGAGCAGTACGAACTCGACGCGGTGCGGCGGATCACCACCAAGCCGGCCCGGGACTACCGGACGCTGTCGGTGCGCGGCCTCACCCCGATCATCGGGGCCGAGGTCTCCGGCCTCGACCTGGGGGCCGAGCTGAGCGAGCAGCAGCTGGCCGAGTTGAAGACGGCGTTCCTGGACCACCACGTGCTGGTCTTCCGGGACCAGGTGATCACCCCGCACGACCACAAGCGGCTGGCCGCCGCGTTCGGCGAGCTGCGGCCGGTGAACCCGCCGCCCAAGGACGCCGACCCGTACATCCTGGAGATCTCGACCAGCCCGGAGGCCACCAACGTGGCCGGCAACGGCTGGCACGCCGACGGCACCGCCGACGCCGAGCCGTCGCTCGGCTCGATTCTCTACATCACCCGGATCCCCGAGCCCGGCAGCGGCGGCGACACGTTGTTCGCCAACATGCACCTGGCCTACGACATGCTCTCGCCGACCATGAAGTCCCTTGTGGACGGTCTGACCGCGATCCACGACGGCGCGGTGGCCTTCCGCGGGCACCCGATCCCGCCGGACTACGAGGTGCCGGTGAGCGAGCACCCGCTGGTGGTGCGGCATCCCGAGACCGACCGCAAGGTGCTCTACGTCAACCCGGCCTACACCTCGCGCATCCCGCAGCTGTCCGAGGACGAGAGCCGGGCCGTGCTGGACATGCTGTTCGCCATGGTGCCCAACCGGCCGATGCTGGCCTGCCGGGTCCGCTGGGAGCCGAACACGGTGGTGTTCTGGGACAACCGGTGCGTCCAACACCACGCGACCTACGACTACTACCCGCACACCCGGTACGGCCAGCGGGTCGCGATCAACGGCGGCCCGCTCAAGGGCTGAGCGCATCCCGAAGGCCCGTGGCCAACCGGTCACGGGCCTCGGGGCCGGCCACCGCGATGCAGGCCCGAACCATCGCGCCGGGCCGGGTCTGCGCGTACGCATCCACGTCGCCAGCGGTAAAAGCCTTGGCCGCCAACGAAGCCACCGCGCGGGCGTTGGCCTCGGCGTGCACGCGCTGGTTGGCGTCGGTGTTCATCGCCGCATAGCTTTCGCCGTACGCCTTCGCCTCGGCCTCGCTGTAGCCGTGCTTCACCGCGAACCCGCTCGCCGCCGATGACGCCGTCTCATACGCCTCCGCATAGGGATACGCGCGGCGGTAGAGATCCGTGAGCGCGGGAATCAACGCCGCCCGCCACTCTTCCTCGGTACGGCCCAGCGGCGAGCGATGCAGGCGGGCAAGCTCGTCCTGGCCCAGCAACGGCCACACCGTGTTCCCCAGCCAGCGATGCGCCACGTCGAGCCCGGCCGTAGCGGCGATCGGCTCGACGCCCAGTTCGTCCGTCACCTGGTCCAGCCAGGGCCGTGTCGATGCGTCCATAAGGAGGCCGATTCTACCGTCAGGCCGCCGGTTGGTCGTGGGTCGCGCAGTGGATTCCGCCGCCGCCGGAGGCGATGGCGTCGATGCTGACCGGGACGACCTCGCGGTCGGGGAAGTGGTCGCGCAGGATCTGCCGGGCCCGGTCGTCGCCGGCCGCGTCGCCGAACTTGGGCATGAACACGGCGGTGTTGCCGATGTAGAAGTTGGCGTACGAGATGACGGCCTTGGGGTCGCGGACAGCAACCCGGTCGGGATCGGGCTGAGGCAGATCAACGACCTGGATGGGCTTGCCGCGGGCGTCGGTGCTGGCGGCGAGCACGGCCCGGGCCTGATCGGCGGCCTGGGACCAGAAATCGGCCGGGCCGCCGGGAAAAGCCTTGTCCAGCAACACAACCCCGGGCGCGACGAACCGGGCCAGGCAGTCCACGTGGGCGTCGGTGATGTCCTTGCCGCGCACGCCGTCGAACCAGATCACCTTGCTGACGCCCAGAACCCGGACCAGCTCCGCCTCGATCTGGTCGCGGGTCTTGCCGGGGTTGCGGTTGTCGTTGACCAGCGAGCTCTCGGTGGCCATGAGGGTGCCGGCGCCGTCGGTCTCCAGCGACCCGCCCTCGGCGACGAGCGTGGTCGCCACCCGGCTCAATCCGTAGCGGTCGAGCACCGCGCGGGCCACGCCGGCGTCGTTGCTGTGCGTCTGCTTGTTGCCCCAGCCGTTGAAGTTGAAGTCGACGCCGGCGCCGGCCACGAACACCGGCAAGGTGTCCCGGGCCCACAGGTCGTCCACCGGAATGGGCACGACCTCGACGCCGCTGCCGCAGGCCCGCTGAGCGCCGTCGACGTCCTCGGGCCGAGCCAGCAGCACCACCGACTCGTGCTGGGCGATCGCCTGCGCCAGGCCGGCGATGTCCTTCCGCACGGGGGCCAGGTCCTCGGCCCAGATCGTCGCCGTGGGCCAGGACATGAAGGTCCGGGCGTGCTTGTCCCATTCGGCCCCGAGCCGCCGGGGCGGGGCCGCCGCGGCGGTCGTGGTCGGCGTCGGGGCCGAGGTTTCCGGCCCGGCACAGGCCGCCAGCGAGACCAGGCCGAGGCCGGCCAGCGTCTTCAGCGCGGTTCGCCGCGAGTGAGCCACGGGCCCATCATGGGTGGGGCGGCATACCCCGTCAAATCGAGCTGTCCTCAGCTGTTGACCTGATCCAGGGATGCCCCGGCAGCCCGGGCGTAGCCGCCGACGATGGCGTCCAGCGCGGCCGGGTCGATGACGTCCGCCAGCCGGGAGAACCCTTCCGGGGCAAGGCGTTCGACCTCGTCGATGACCCGCTCGGGGCCGCCGGTCCGGTTGCGCAGCACCACCTCGCGGGTGGCCGGCAGGCGTTCCTCCTGGTACGCCAGCAGGGCAGCGGCGGCGTCGGCCGGCCCGGACAGGTGGCGGGCGAGGCTGGCGGCGTCGAGAATCGCCTGCCCGGCCCCGTTGGAACCCATGGGGTACATGGGATGCGCGGCGTCGCCGAGCAGCGTCACCCGCCCCTGGGTCCAGTGCGGCAGCGGATCCCGGTCGCACATGGGGAACTCGAAGCACTCCTCGGTGGCCATGACCAGCCCGGCGTGATCGAGCTGCGGCAGCCGGAAACGGTCGAAGTGCGGCTGGAGGTCGGCCGGATCGGCGCGGCGGGACCACTCCTGGCGCTGTGGCGGCGGATCGCCGTCCTGCCCGGTCCGCACGCACAGCGCCCAGTTGGTGAGCCTGGTGTCGGGCGTCGACCCGGCGGCGATCGGGTAGACCACGAACTTGGTCGCGGTGCCGCCGGCGATGATCACCGAGCGCCCGGTGCCGAACACCGGCCAGTCGGTGGCCCCGCGCCACAGCATGACGCCGTTCCACCGCGGCGGCCCCTCATCCGGGAACAGCAACGACCGCACCGTCGAATGGATGCCGTCAGCCGCCACCAGCACGTCACCGCGCACCGATTCCACCGGTTGGCCGGCGCGGTCGACGAAATCGGCCCGAACGTCGTCCCCCTGCTCGAAGGCGACCAGTCGGCGGCCGAGCCGGACCGCGTCGGGGCCGAGCCGCTCGTGCACGGCCCGCAGCAGCATCCCCTGCAACCGGCCCCGATGCAGGCTGAACTGGGGCAACGAGAATCCGGCGTCGAGGCCGCAGGGCTGGCGCAGGATCACCGGCCCCAACCGGTGCGAGTAGAACAGCTCGTGGGCGCGGATGCCGATCTCGTCCAGCCGGTCCAGCAGCCCCAGCGCGGCCAGCTCCTTGACCGCGTGCGGCAGCATGTTGAACCCGACGCCCAGCTCGCGGACCTGCTCGCTCTGCTCGTGGACCACGCAGTCGAAACCGGCCCGGTGCAGGGTCAGGGCCGCGGTCAGCCCGCCGATGCCGGCCCCCACGATGACGATCCGCATGACCCCACCCTAGAGGGGATCGAACGGCTTGCGCAGCACCGGTTGGACCGGCCGGGGATCGTCGAGCAGCACGTCCCGCAGCGTGAACGGGCCGTGCGTGCGCTCGACCACGGCGGCAGTGATCTTCATGGCTCAGAACAGGCCGTTGTCGTGCGGCAGCCGCGCCGGGATCGGCGCGATGACGTCCCAGTGCTCCACGATCCGTCCGTCGGCCACCCGGAACAGGTCCCAGTAGGCCACCGGCTCGCCGAACTCGCCCTCGGACTGCAACAGCACCAGATCGCCCTCGGCGACCACGCGGTGCACGGTCTTGTAGACCAGGTTCTTGCCCTGCTCGGCCCACTTGGCCGCGGCCGCGCCGAACCCGTCGAGCCCGTCGGCCGCCTCCGGGTTGTGCTGGTGGTAGGTCTCGGTCGAGATGTAGTCGGTGAGCACCGAGTAGTCGGCGTCCTGGAGCACCCGCCGGGCGAACTCGGCGACCAGGGCGCGGCTGGTCTCGGTGGCCGCGCCGGCCAGCGGCTCGGCCGGCCCGTCGGTCTGCGACCGGCCGCTGGCCGTGGTGGCCACCAGCGGCGTGAGGCCGTCCCAGTGCTCGGCCAGCTTGCCGTTCTCGACGCGGAACAGGTCGAAGGCCACCAGCGGTTCGGGGCCGAAGCCGTGGTAGACGCCGTGCAGGGCGACCAGGTCGCCGTCGGCGACGACCCGTGCCAGCTCGTAGCGGAAGCCGGCCGGCAGGCCGGCGACCAGCGTCCGCAGCGCCTCGGGGCCGTCGGCGGCCAGCGAGCTGTGCTGCCGGTAGTCCGCCGCCACCCAGCGGTCCACCGCCGACGGGTCGCGGTCGCCGAACAGCTCGCCGGCCGCCTTGAGCACGAGTTCCTTGGTGTCCATGACCGTTCGCTCCCTCTCCGACGGCGGACCCGGCGCCCGCCGTCGGCCTCAACGATGTCCGGACGGCGTCGCCGGCACGAGGTAGGATCCGGCACCATCATGGTCAGAAGTGGACAAGACGGGTCTCCGGCGGAGTTCGGCTTCAGCAACCCGGACCGCCCCCGGCTCGGCGTCGAGCTGGTCGACTACGCGCGGCTGACGAGTCGCCTGAGCGCGGAAACCCTCGCTACCGTGCACAGGACCGATTTCCACCAGCTGTTCGTGTTCCGCTCGGGCGAGGCCACGGCCATGGTCGATTTCGTAGACCACCCCTGTCCGGCCGGCACGCTGCTGTACGTCTGCCCTGGTCGCCTGCTGCGGCTGCCGCGGGGCCGCACGGACGCGGTCGCCGTGTTGTTCACCGTGTCGTTCCCGCCCCGGCTCGACCGGGTGCGCGCGCTGCTGAGCCCGTTCGGCTCGGTGCGATGGTCCGTGCCGGCGCAGGAGTGGGACGGCATCGACCGGGCCGTCGGCGAGCTCAAGGCCGAGTACGGTCGGGCCGCCGCCGAGGCCGAGTCCTCGACGGCCACCACGGACCTGGTGCGACAGCTGCTCGGCGCGCTGTTGCTGCGGATCGCCCGGCTGCCGGCGGGCGTCGACCACACCCACCGCGGCGACGAGATCTTCCAGCGGTTCCAGCGAGAACTCGAACGGGACTTCGCCACCACCAGGAACGCGGCCGTCTACGCGGCCCGGGTCGGCTACTCACTGCGCAGCCTCAACCGGGCCTGCCAGGCGGCGACCGGCCGGTCGGCCAAGACGCTGATCGACGCGCGGGTCGCGCTGGAGGCCAAGCGCCTGCTCGCGCACACCGACCTGCCGGCATCGGTCATCGGACGCCGGCTCGGTTTCAGCGAGGCCACCAACTTCGGCAAGTTCTTCGGACGCGAGACCGGCCTGACGCCCGGGGCCTTCCGCGAGGGTGAACGCTGAGGCTCACGGCGCTGCTCGACCCATTGCGGCGGACAGCCGACACACCCCTACCAACGGCGTGAGCCATTCGGCCGAACATCCATTGTGGACATCGGTAAAGGGCGGGGTCTTTGCGACCAAAGGATTGTTGACGCCCGGGGGTGGACCGTGTCTAGTCGTCGTGACAGCTCGTCCTGGAGGAGCGTTATGGGGAGAATGGCCAGGGCCGTCTCGATCGGCCTGTTATCGATGGCGACGATCGCCGGGCTGGCGCCGGCCGCGCAGGCGGCGGAGCCGGGCGACATCGTGCAAGCGCTGCACCACATTCCCGGCCTGACCGTGGTGAAGGAGGATCCGGCCCCGGCCGGGTTCCGGTTCTTCGAACTGACCTTCACTCAGCCGGCCGACCACAGGCATCCGGACAAGGGCACCTTCCAGCAGCGGTTCACCTTGCTGCACCGGGACTTCTCGGCCCCGACGGTGGCGTTCACCAGCGGCTACAACGTCTCCCTGACGCCCAACCGCTCGGAGCCGACGCAGATCGTCAACGGCAACCAGCTGTCCATGGAGTACCGGTACTTCCTGCCCTCGCGGCCCGATCCCGAGAACTGGTCGCAACAGCTGACCATCTGGCAGGCGGCGGCCGACGAGCACCGGGCCGTGCAGGCGTTCAAGGCGATCTACCCCGGCAAGTGGCTGGCCACCGGCGGCAGCAAGGGCGGCATGACCGCCACCTACTTCCGGCGGTTCTTCCCGAACGACGTGGACGGGACGATTCCCTACGTCGCGCCGAACGAGGTCGTGCAGAACGGCAGCTACAACCGGTTCCTGGCCAAGGTCGGCGACGACCCGGCCTGCCGCGACAACCTCAAGGCGTTGCAGCGGGACGCGTTGCGGCGCCGGGACGAGCTCGGGGCGATCGCCGCCAAGGACATCGCCAAGAACGGCTACACCTTCGACATCGTCGGCTCGGCCGACAAGTCGCTGGAGATCTCGGTGATCGACTCCTACTTCGCCTTCTGGCAGTACCAGAAGCAGGCCGACTGCGCGACGGTGCCGAAGGTCGGCGCGCCGGCCGACCAGGTCTACGCCTGGTTCGAGAAGGTGGACAGCCTCAACGGCTACTCCGACCAGGGCCTGGTCCCGTTCATCCCGTACTACTACCAGGCCGCGGTCCAGCTGAACGCCCCTGAGGCGTACGACGGCTACCTGCGCGACCTGCTGCGCTACCCGGGCGCGGACGCGCCGCGGACCTTCGTGCCGAAGTCGGTGCAGGTGCCGCCGTTCCAGCCGTTCGCGATGGCCGACATCGACTGGTGGGTGAAGACCCAGGGCTCGCAGTTCCTGTTCGTGTACGGCGGAAACGACCCGTGGGGCGCCGAGCCGTTCGTGCCCAGCCGGCACGACTCGTCCCGGTACGTCGTGGCCGGCGGCAACCACGGCGCGCGGATCGCCCAGCTGCCGGCCGACCAGGCCGCCACGGCGACGGCCACGGTGCGCCGCTGGGCCGGCCTGCCGGCGACCCCGGCCGCCCCGCAGTTGCGGCCCAACACAACGGGATTCCCGCTGTTCGACGCCGACCTGAGCCTGATCGGCCAGCCCAAGCTGTGACAGGACGGCCCCACCACGGCGTGGTGGGGCCGTTTCCCTCAGCGGGCCAGCAGTTCCTCGATGGCGTCCGCGCCCAGCGCGGCGCCGTCGACCGCCCGCAGCTGTTCGCCGATCTTGGTGACGTTGGCGCGGATCACCGGGTCGGCGGCCACCTGCTCGACGGTGTCCCGCAGCAGCTGCGCGGACAGCGCCTCCGGGTCGAGCTGGCGGCCCAGGCCCAGCTCCACCGCGCGCCGGCCGTTGACCGTCTGCTCGAACATCTGCGGCACCGACACCAGCGGCACCCCGTAGTACAGCGACTCGAGGGTGGAGTTCATGCCGGTGTGGGACAGGAACACGGTGGCCGCGGCCAGCACCGCCGGCTGCGGGAAGCTCGGCGCCACCTCGAAGTTCGCCGGCGCCTCGGGCAGTTCCACCTTGTCCCCCACCGACATCACCACGTGCCAGCGGCTGTCGCCGAAGGCCTCGATGCACTGGTCGAAGAAGTCGGGCCGGTCGTTGAACGCGGTGCCCAGCGAGATGAACAGCACCGGCGAGCCGTCGGCCGGCGGCCGCCAGCCCTGGCTGTCGGCCCGGGAACCCACCGAGGGGCCCAGGAAACGGTAGCTGCCGTCGAAGCTGTCCCCGGCGATCTGGAATTCCCGCGGCACGAACACCAGGTTGAGCACCGGCTCGCCGACCGACGCCTGGAACGTCGCCTGCGCCTCGCCGAACGCGGCCATGCTCTTGTCGAGCTCCTCACCCGCGGGCACGCCGCCGAGCACCATGGCGTCGCGAATGGTGTAGTGGTCGTTGAAGGCCATGCTGGGCATCAGCCTGACCAGCGGCACGTCCAACTCGGCCGCTAACATCGCTCCGACCGCGGAGAAGCTGTCGTAGAGGATGACGTCCGGGCGGTCCTGGCGGAAATGCTCCAGCAGGGCCGGCAGCGCCTGCACGGCCTGCTCCCGCATCAGCGCCAGCATGCCGGCGAACATCTCGATGGAGAACGTGAAGGCCTGGCCACCCGGGCGCTGCGGCCGGTGCCACGGCATCTCGATGTGGGCCGCGCCGACCGCCTCCACCTTGGCCTTCATGTCGATCGCGGTCAGGTAGGTGATCCGGTGGCCGCGGGCCACCAGCTGCTCAACCAGCGGCAGAGTCGGGTTCACATGGCCGTGCCCGGGCGGCACGGCAAACACGATGTGCTTGCTCATGGTGTTGTCCCCAGTGTTCAGATAGTGTTGTGCCCCAATAGGATTGCCCTGATGGCACAGGTCATGTAGCCGGTGAGCTCGTCGGCCGTCATGGCCGCGATCGGAGTGTCGGCCAGCACGTGACGGCTGTAGGCGACGCCTATGAACAGCGAGCCGAGCATGTCGACCCGGGCCGCGATGTCGTCGGAGTCGAGGATGTCTCCATAGATCCGGTCCGCGTTGTCGCGCATGGCGCGCAGCAGCTGCTTGGCGTCGTCCTGGTCGGCGGCCGCGCCGCGGACCAGGGCCACGAACGGGTGGCTGCTGTCCGCGTTCACCATACGTTCGACGAAGACACGGGCCACCCGCTCGGGCAGTCCCTCCAGGTCGCCGGCCACCCGGTCGGCCATGTGCTGCGCGGGCACCGCGGCCACGAACAGCTTCGCCTTGGTCTCGAAGTGCAGCACCACCAGCCCGTGCGTGACCCCGGCCCGCTGCGCGATCTGCCGGATGGTGGCCTTGTCGTACCCGTGCTCGGCGAACACCTCCCGCGCCGCGGCCACGATCGCCGCCCGCTTGGCCTCGGGATCCCGCACCCGCTTCGCCGTCGCCACACCACTAATGTACACGTGGTCAGTAGCGTGCGCCGGTGTGACCTGGTTCACAACGACGCCGTGGGCGACCCGGGAATTCCCGGATCGCCCACGGAGCCACCCTCATCACCGTCAACGGGCGGTCGCCCGGACCTCAGCCGTGTGGAGGTCCATCGTCATCAGCGTGGTGGCCGCGGTGCACCCGCCCGGCCACGAGAGCAGGTCGGTGAGCAGGGCGTAGCCGTGCCCGGGATCGACCGCGAGCGGCAGCTCGGGTTCGAGCCGGAACACCTCGGCGTTGCACAGGTCGCCGGGGCCGAGCTCGGCCAGCACCACCTCGGTCTGGCTCTGCCCGGTCAGCGGCCGGAGCCCCGTGAACCTCACCAAGCGTGCCGCCAAGGCGCGTCCTCGTCGCCGAACAGCAGCACGAACATCGGCGGCGGCACAGCGTCCGGCTCGGCGCGGAAGGGGCGGAACTCGGGCACGCTCAGCTCCACCTGCTCGGCGCTGAGCAGCTCGACCCCGGCCGCCAGCAGGACGTCGAACAGCCGGTACTGCTCCGGCGGCCCGTCCGGGAACGGGGCGATCCGCACCTCCTCCCGAGCCAGCTCCGAGCCGGCCGCGCCGTAGCCGAGCAGCCCGTACGGGCCGACGGCCGACAGCCACAGCGCCCACACCGGGCCAGCGGGCTCGCGCCGGCGGCGAGGCCGCGCCAGGACATACGAGAAGCTGACCCCGTCCTCACGGTCGGTCCACTCCTCGACCGTCAGGAACTCGCGCAGCCGGTCGACGACGGGCCGCCAGGGCTGCTCGGCCAACGCCAGGGCGAAGAATCCGTCATCGGGGTGTTGGAGGTCGCCGTAGGCCTGCCGGGCGCGGGCCAGCACGCCGTCCACCCACTCGTCCATTCCTATTTGTACCACGGTGAACCGTGCATCCCCTTCTTGCCGTTGCTGACCCGGACCACCCGCTGCAGCGGCCCGAACCGGCTCCGGCCGACCGGATAGGGCAGGCGCAGCATGCGGATGTGAGGCGACTTCGGATTGGCCTTGCCCAGGGCGTTGCCCAGCCGGGTGTGGAAGTTGGCCCACCGGTTGCCGAACAGGAAGCGCGAGTTCTCGCCGTTGCGGGTCTTGAGCCGGTTGAGGAACTCGGTGGTGTTGCGGATGTGCCCGGCCTGCTTGACGGTGTCGATCTTCCCGGCGAACACGGCTTGTGAGCACCACTCAGGGTGGGCTTGTACTCCGTTTGCCCTCTATTGCTCGACTGTTCGGCTCAGCATCGGCGATGTGGCGTTCCCGACGTAACGAGCGCGGCTGTCACGGTGCGTTTCTCAGCGAACCCTCAGCGCTGTCGGCGATCACCACCGCCGCTACGGCACAATCGGCCCCAAGGGGGTCTCATGGGCGACTGGATCAGTAACTGGATCATGACCGTGCCGCCGCTGGCGGTGTACGTCTCGGTCGGCCTGATCATCATGATCGAGAGCCTGGGCATTCCCATGCCCGGCGAGTTCGCGTTGGTCGGGGCGACGCTGCTGACGTTGCAGCCGTACGCCCAGGTGCAGTGGGGCATCGTGGCGGCCTGCGCGAGCGCGGGCGCGATCATCGGGGACTCGATCGGCTACACCATCGGCCGTCGCGGCGGGCGTCCGCTGTTCGCCTGGGCCGGCCGAAAGTTCCCGCGCCACTTCGGACCCGGCCACATCGCGGCGGCCGAGCGGGCCTTCGACCGGTGGGGCATGTGGGCGGTGTTCTTCGGCCGGTTCATCCTGCTGCTGCGCATCCTGGCCGGCCCGCTGGCCGGTGCGCTCAAGATGCCGTACCAACGCTTTCTGATCGCCAACGCGCTCGGCGGCATCGTGTGGGCCACCGGCACCGCCGCGCTCATCCACTACGTGGGCAAGGTGGTGGAGACCTGGCTGAGCGGCATCGCGCTGTGGGGGCTGGTGGCCGCCCTGCTCGGCGGGCTGGTGCTGACTTACCTGATCAAGCGGCGCGCCGACAAGGCGGCCCGCTCAGCGTGAGGCCCGCAGGAACTCCCGGTTGAGTTTGGCGATGCTGGCGAACGGGATGCCCTTGGGACACGAGGCGACGCACTCGCCGGTGTTGGTGCAGCCGCCGAAGCCCTCGTCGTCCATCGCCGCGACCATGTCCAGCACCCGCCGCTCCCGCTCGGGCTGCCCCTGCGGCAACACGTTGAGGTGGCTGACTTTCGCCGAGGTGAACAGCATCGCCGACCCGTTGGGGCAGGCCGCGACGCAGGCACCGCAGCCGATGCAGGTGGCGTTGTCGAAGGCGAGGTCGGCGTCGGGTTTGGGCACCGGCGTGGCGTGCGCGTCGGGGGCGCTGCCGGTCGGGGCGGTGACGTAGCCGCCGGCCTGGATGATCCGGTCGAACGCCGACCGGTCCACCACCAGGTCCTTGACCACCGGAAACCCCTTGGCCCGCCACGGTTCCACGTCGATGACGTCGCCGTCGCGGAAGGCCCGCATGTGCAGCTGGCAGCTGGTGGTCCGCTCCGGGCCGTGGGCCCGGCCGTTGATCACCACGCCGCAGGAGCCGCAGATGCCCTCCCGGCAGTCGTGGTCGAAGGCCACCGGCGTCTCGCCCCGGGTGATCAGGTCCTGGTTGAGCACGTCCAGCATCTCCAGGAAGGACATGTCCGGACTGATCTCGTCGACCGGGTAGGACACCATCCGGCCGCGGTCGCTCGGCCCAGACTGGCGCCAGATGCGCACGGTGATCTTCACGTGTAGCTCCGCTGGGTGGGGTGAACGTGTTCGAAGGTCAGGTTTTCCTTGTGCAGCACGGGCCTCTCGCCGTGCTCCCACGCGGCGACGTGGCTGAAGCCGGCGTCGTCCCGGCGGGCCTCGCCGTCGGCGGTCTGGTGCTCCTCGCGGAAGTGGCCGCCGCAGGACTCCTCACGCAGCAACGCGTCCAGCAGCATCAGCTCGGCCAGCTCCAGGAAGTCCGCCACCCGGTTGGCCTTCTCCAGCTCCTGGTTGAGTTCCTCGCCCTCGCCGGGCACCCGCACCGATTGCCAGAACTCGGCCCGCAGCTCGGGGATCCGGTCGAGCGCCTTGCGCAGGCCGGCTTCATTGCGGGACATGCCGCAGTGGTCCCACATCAGCAGGCCCAGCTCGCGGTGGAACGAGTCCACGGTCCGCGTGCCGTTCACCGACAGCAGGCGGTCGATCCGTTGCCGCACCTCGGTTTCTGTGGTGGCGACGGCTGGATGTGTTGGGGGTACGGGATCGAGCGCGGTGGCGGCGATGTAGTGGTTGAGGGTGGTCGGCAGCACGAAGTAGCCGTCGGCCAGGCCCTGCATCAGCGCCGACGCCCCGAGCCGGTTGGCCCCGTGGTCGGAGAAGTTGGCTTCCCCGATGACAAACAGGCCGGGTATTGTGCTCTGAAGGTCGTAGTCCACCCACAGGCCGCCCATGGTGTAGTGGATCGCCGGGTAGATGCGCATCGGCATCCGGTACGGATCCTCGGCGGTGATCCGCTGGTACATGTCGAACAGGTTGCCGTAACGGTCCTCGATCGCTTTGCGGCCAAGGCGTTCGATGGCGTCGGCGAAGTCGAGGTACACGCCCAGCCCGCCGGGCCCGACGCCCTGGCCGGCGTCGCAGACGTTCTTCGCCGCCCGGGAGGCGATGTCCCGCGGCACCAGGTTGCCGAAGCTCGGGTACATCCGCTCCAGGTAGTAGTCCCTTTCGTCCTCGGGAATCTGGTCCGGCGACCGGGTGTCGCCGCGCCGTTTCGGCACCCAGATGCGGCCGTCGTTGCGCAGCGACTCGCTCATCAGAGTCAGCTTCGACTGGTGGTCGCCGGAGCGGGGAACGCAGGTGGGGTGGATCTGGGTGAAGCACGGGTTGGCGAAGTACGCGCCGCGGCGGTGGGCCCGCCAGATCGCGCTCGCGTTGGAGCCCTTGGCGTTGGTGGACAGGTAGAACACGTTGCCGTAGCCGCCGGTAGCCAGCACGACGGCGTCGGCGAGATGGGTGGTGATCTCCCCCGTGATCAGGTCTCGGGCCACGATGCCGCGGGCCTGGCCTTCCACCACGATCAGGTCCAGCATCTCCGTGCGCGGGTGCATCTCGACCGCGCCCGCCCCGATCTGCCGCGACAGCGCTTGATAGGCCCCGAGCAGCAGCTGCTGGCCGGTCTGGCCGCGGGCGTAGAACGTGCGCTGGACCTGGACCCCGCCGAAGGAGCGGGTGTCGAGCAGGCCGCCGTACTCGCGGGCGAACGGCACGCCCTGGGCCACCGCCTGGTCGATGATCTGGGTGGAGATCTCCGCCAGCCGGTACACATTGGACTCCCGGGAGCGGAAGTCGCCGCCCTTCACCGTGTCGTAGAACAGGCGGTAGGCGGAGTCGCCGTCGTTGCGGTAGTTCTTGGCCGCATTGATGCCGCCCTGCGCCGCCACCGAGTGGGCCCGGCGCGGGGAGTCCTGGAAGCAGAACTGCACCACGTGGTAACCCTGCTCGGCCAGCGTCGCGCCGGCCGACGCGCCAGCCAGCCCCGTGCCCACGACGATCACCCGGTGCTTGCGGCGGTTGGCCGGGTTCACCAGTTTGGCCGTGAACTTCCTTTCATCCCAACGCTTCTCCAGCGGGACGGCCGGCGCCCTGGTGTCGCGGATCGCCTCGCCGACGGTGTGCTCGATCATGGTCAGGCCACCAATCCGGTCATCACGCCGATCGGGACGGCCAGGAAGCCGCCCGTGATCACCACGGCCACCACCGTGCCGACGGTGCGGACCGCGTTGCCGGCCACCCCGAGCGTCCGGGCCGCGCTCCAGAAGCCGTGGTTGAGATGCAGGCCCAGCATCAGCAGGGCCACGATATAGATCACGTTCACCCACCACACGCCGAAGTCGGCCTGGATGTTGTGGTAGGGATCGCCGTCCACGAAGTCCCGGTTGGCCACCCCCACCGTCAGATCGAGGATGTGCCAGACCACGTAGACCGCCAGCGTCGCGCCGCCCCACCGCATCGTGCTGGTGACGAAGCCGGCCCTGGCCCGCTGGCCGTGCACGTACCGCACCGGCCGGGCCCTTCTGTCTCGAATGGACAGTTGCGCCGCCGCGGTGATGTGCAGCACCACCGCCACGATCAGGCCGACGCGCATGATCCACAGGAACACCCCGTAGGGCACCGCCGGCTCCCCGATCGTGCGCAGCCAGGCCGCGTACTCGTTGAGGGCCGCCGGTCCCAGGAAAACCTTCAGGTTGCCCAGCATGTGGGCGAAGAGGAAGGCCACCAGGGCCAGGCCGGTGACCGCCATGACGGTCTTCTTGCCGATCGTCGACGCCCAGAACCGGCCGACGGAGGTCCGTTTTCGTGGTGGTGCTTGTCGTGCAGCAAGCTCGGTGGACACGGCATCGACGCTAGGAGGGCGCCCATCAGAGGGCAAACAGAAGTTTGGTCTGGTCACCAGAGGCTGTGCCTATGATGGGGGCGTGCAGCTTCACCAGCTCGCCTACTTCGTCGCCGTCGCCGACACCCGGCACTTCACCCGGGCCGCCGAGCAGATGCGCGTCGCCCAGCCCTCCCTGTCGCAACAGGTTCGAGCCCTCGAACGCGACGTCGGAGCCGAGCTTTTCCACCGCATACGAGGAAACCTGTCCCTGACCGAGGCCGGCGAAACCCTGCTCCCGTTCGCGCGGCGCATCCTCGCCGAAGCCGAGTCCGCGTACCAGGCCGTACGCGAACTGGACGAACTGGGCCGCGGCCGGGTGCGCCTCGGCGCCACCCCCAGCCTCTGCACCGGCCTGCTGCCCGCCATGCTCGCCGGCTTCCGCTCCGCCTACCCTGGGATCGAGCTCACAGTGCACGAGAGCGGCTCCCGCGACCTCCAGACCGAATTGTCCGAAGGCGGCCTGGACCTGGCCATCATCGTCGACTCCCGACTGCGCGACGAGAGCCGCCTGTCCACCCTGCCGCTGCTCATCGAAGAACTCGTCGTCATCTCCGCCCTGGACCGCCCCGCCCCCGTGCGCCGGGCGCGGATCCGCATCTCCGACCTTCGCGACAAGCCACTGGTCATGTTCCGCCGCGGCTACGACCTCCGCGACGCCACCGTCAACGCCTGCCGCGCCGAAGGCTTCGAGCCCTCCTTCGCCATCGAAGGCGGCGAGATGGACGCCGTCCTCGAATTCGTCCGCGCTGGCATCGGCATCGCCGTCGTCCCCAGCACCGTCGTCCAAAACCGCTTCCGCGTCACCCGCTTCGCCGACCCCGGCCTCAGCCGCGTCGTCCGCCTCGCCTACCGCCAAGACGTCGAGCCGTCACGAGCCGTCCGGGCGCTGAGGGACGCCATCACCCGGCAGTTGGGGAATGCAGGGGCGCTTCCCCGGGGGACACAGTCGCTGGTGCGGGGTGGAGGTGGGGGTGGGTAGGCGATGCCGACGAACCCTCACGTCTAACCCTGCCCTTTTCGCCACATGTGGCAGCGCCAAGCGCCTCTCGCGCTGATCGGCTGCTCCCGACACTTTCATGTGGTCCGGCCGCCAGGGTTGCCCTCCTGCCATCGCTCGGCCCATGGCCCGCTGGGGCCGATGCTTTAGCCCTTGCTGTGTCTGGCTGGGGTGCCGCGAGTCAGGTGGGGGGTGGGGTTCGTGGCGCGGTGGCAGGAGGGTGGGGGTGCGGTTTACAGAGGGCTTGGGACGTGAGACGGGGGTGGCTTTGGTTGTTTGCTTGCGGTTTGGGGGTGGGGGCGGCGAGTCAGGTGAGGGGCGGGGTTCGTGGCGCGGTGGCAGGAGGGTGGGGGTGCGGTTTACAGAGGGCTTGGGACGTGGGAGGGGGGTGGCTTTGGTTGTTTGCTTGCCGTTTGGGGGGTGGGCGCGTTGCTAGGTTGGAAAGCGCTTTCCTGAAGGAATCTTCAGGGTGGACACGATCGGGTAATCATTGCTGGGCAAGGAGATTGGCGTCGAATGGGTGGTAAGATGGGGGTATGTCAGCGAACCCGGAATTGCCAGTCGACGCCGAGAGGTGGCGGCTGAGCGATGGAGCGCTGCGCAGTGACGGGAAGAGGCGGGAGCGGCGGCGTAAGGCCGACTACCTGGGGCAGGTCGAGGATGTGCGGGAGCTGTGGAACCGCACCAACCGGACCAAGGACGATCGGGCGGCGCTGGTCGCGGATCTGACGGTGGAGTGGGAGATCACCCGGGGTGAGGCCCGGGAGCTGGTGCGGCACGCGGAGTTGTTTCAGCGGGAGGCGGTCCGGGAGGTGGCGGCCGAGGCGTTGCTGAGCAGGCAGCATCTGGTCGTCATGGACAAGACGCTCGCTGAGGCGCCGGAGCCGGACCGGGAGAAGGTCGAGGCGGCGTTGGTGCGGTACGCGGCGACGCTCGACCTCGGCCAGTTCAAGGATGTCGCGCAGCGGATCCTGGTGTTGCTGGATCAGGACGGGAAAGCGCCTGATGACCGGGAGTCGGCCCAGCCCAAGCGGGCGTTGACCATCCGCAAGCGCCGCAACGGCGGGGACATCGACGGGTTCCTCGACCTGGAGAGCCTGGCGTTGTTGGAGGCGTTGATCAGTCCGTTGGCCAAGCCGACGTCGGCTGAGGACACGCGCACGACTGCGGAGCGGCAGGGTGACGCGCTGGTGGAGATCCTCGAGTTGGCGGCGGGGTGCAAGGACCTGCCCGAGGAGGGTGGGGAGAAGCCGCACATCGCCCTCACCATGTCGTGGAAGGACTTTCAGGAGCAGCGGGGCACCGCCGACCTGGCGGGCATGGGGCCGCTCAACGCCGCCTCGGTGCGCAGGATCGCCTGTGACAGCACGATCCTGCGGGTGGTGCTGGGGGCCAGGTCCGAGGTGCTCGACATCGGACGGGCCAGCCGGACAATCCCCAACGCGATACGCAGAGCACTGATCATCCGAGACAAGGGGTGCGCGTTTCCGGGATGTGGAAGGAAACCTCGGCAATGCCACGCGCATCACGTGGTGGAATGGGCTGAGGGAGGGCCGACCAGTCTGGACAATCTGGTGTTGCTGTGCAGCGCCTGTCATCGGTTGATCCACCACAGTCGCTGGGAAGTGCGGATCAAGGCGGGACTGCCGGAGTTCGCCAACGGCGACGACCGAGACCAGGGGTGGCGACAAGCGGGCTAGCGGAACCGTTGCCCGACAAGCGCTTCCACGGCGAGGGCGGGAGGTCCTCCGGGCGGGCCGGCTCCGAAGGGGGAACCGGCCCGAGGGAGGGTCAGCAGCCGTTGAGCATGGTTTGGAGGGCGGACTTCTCGGCGGACTGGAGGGACAGGCCCCAGACGGACTTGACCTTGATCCACATCTCGGCGTAGGTGCAGCGGTAGGCGGTGCGGGAGGGCTGCCAGGTGGAGGGGTCCTGGTCGCCCTTGGACTGGTTGACGTTGTCGGTGACGGCGATGAGCTGGGGATCGGTCAGATCGTTGGCGTAGGACTGGCGCTTGCTGTCGGTCCAGCCGGAGGCGCCGGAGCGCCAGGCCTCGGCCAGCGGGACGACATGATCGATGTCGACGTCGGAGGCGGCGGTCCAGGTGGCGCCGTCATAAGGGCTGTACCAGCTGCCGGAAGTGGCGGAGCAGGCGCTGTTGACGGTGACGCCGGTGCCGTCGCGCTTGAGGACGGTCTCCCGGGTGTCGCAGGTGCCGGAAATGGTGATCCAGTGGGGGAAGCGGTCACGGGAATAGCCGGTCATGGAGCCCTCGGCCGCCACGGTCAAGGCATTGAGCTCGGACTGGGCGGTGGCCTTGCTCGGAATGTTGGGCGGAGCGGCGGCGGCGGACGGGGCCAAGGCCACCGTCGACGCCGCGAAAGCCAGCAGGGTGAACGCGACGGAAAACGCCCGCCGCTTGGTCATCGTCTCGGCCATGGCCGCACTCCAAAGGTCGCAGGGAAATACGCCTCCATCGTTTGGGCACCCACGGGCCCGGCTCAACAGGCCGAACGGGCGCACCTGGCGACGGTTGACACCTTTCGCCTCCCGTCTGCCACCCGGTCACCTGCACTTGGGGCGGAATTGGTTGCCGCCCACGTGAGTGGACCGGGCGCTGCGGGTCCGCGCCGGCTCGCAGACGGTGAACACCGCGGTCGATTTCGACTTCGACGCGCCCCCTACGGCGGCTTCAAGGCCTCCGGCACGGGCCGCGAGCTCGGTGGCGTCGAGGGGATCATGAGCTCACCGAGCCCCTGACGGTCGGCGTGTGAGGTAGTCTGTCCGGCCGCCGCAGTCGATCCATGGGAAGGTGGTTCGTGCCCCCGAAATCCAGCCCCTATCACCACGGCAGCCTGCGCGCGGAACTGCTCGACCTGGCCCAGAAGCGCATCGAGGAGACCGGCTCGGCCGGCCTGTCGCTGCGTGAGCTGGCCCGCGAGATCGGCGTCAGCCACGGGGCCCCGCAGCGGCACTTCGCCGACAAGCAGGCGCTGCTGGACGCGCTGGCCGTGCGCGGGCTCGACGAGCTGGGCGAACTGATCGAGGCTCGGTTGGCGGCGTGCGAGCACGGCGGCTTCGACGAGCGGCTGCTGGCCTTCGCGCACGCCTACGTCGACTTCGCCACCGCGCACCCGGTGCTGCTGGGCCTGCTGTTCGCGCGCAAGGACACGGCGTCCTCGCCCGAGCTGCGCGCGGCCAACGAGCAGGCGTTCGCGGCCCCGCAGCGGATGATCGAGGACGCGGTGCGGGCCGGGGAGATCGCCGACGACCTGGAGCGGGTGAGCATGGCGGTGCTGGCCACGATCCAGGGCCTGGCCACGATCATCGGCAACGGCATGATCGGCGGCCGGCCACCGGAGACGGTGGTCGCCGGCACCATCGGCACGCTCATCGCCGGCCTGCGCGCGGGACCGGTGTGACCGGCACGGTCGTGCTGGCCATCCACGACGGCTTCTACGGCTGCGGGACCGGGGCCGGCTACGCCAACCGCGCCTTTCTCGACGTTCTGGTGGACACGCTGCCGGCCGACATCCGGCTGGTCGTGTTGCCGGTGCGCCTGAGCAAGGCCAATCCCGAACGCCAGGAGGACTGGCACCGGGACGTGCGCGCACGGCTGCGTCGGGCCGAGGTTTTCCCGGTGGACAACGGAACCGACGGCCTGGACCGGTGGGGCGAGCTGGCCAACTTCCGGCGGCTGGCCGAGGACGCCGGGCGGATTCTGCACAACGAGGTGCCGGATCCGTTGCTGGTGCTGGCTTTCGACGTTCCCTTCCTCGGGCTGGCGACGGTGTTGCCGCCGCCGCTGGTGCGGCGTCTGGTGTTGGTGCCGCGATCCAGCGGTGCTCTGCACACGCCGTGGGATCGGGAGCGAATCGCCTGGGAGCGGGCGGCGATGGCCCGCGCCGCCGAGCACGGCGGTCGCATCGCGGCCATTTCCGGTTACATGCGAAGGCATCTGCGCACGGAGTACGGCGTGCCGGCGGCGGCGATGATCGACCTGCGCGACGGCCTTGTCGACGAGGACCGGCCGATGCCCACCACCGCGACGCTGCCGCCGTTCGTGCTGGCGATGGGCCGCGCCGAGCCGTACAAGGGATTCGACGACCTGCTCGACGCGGTGGAAATCCTTCGCACGCAAGGTTTCCCGCATCTGGTGCTGGCCGCCACCACCGAGCGGGACACCCCCACCCCGTATCAGCGGCAGCTCCGGGAAAGGGTGGCGCGCCTGGGAATCGACGCCACGGTGATCGACCGGTTCGGGCCGGAGGTGCGAGGGCTGCTCACGCATCCCCGGCTGCGGGCGGTGGTCGTGCCGTCGCGGGTCGAGCCGTTCGGCCGGATCCCGGTGGAGTCGTTCCTGGCCGGGGCGGGGCCGGTGGTCTCGACCACCGCCGGCGGCCTGGCCGAGCAGGTTCTCGACGGCGTCACCGGCTACACCGCCCCGCCGGGCGATCCGGCGCGGCTGGCGGCCGCGATCCGGCGGGCGCTGCGGGCCGACGAGCCGACCCGGCGGCGGCTGCGCGACGCCGGCCGGGACCTGGTGCGACGCCGTTTCGACCATCGCGAGGCCATCCATGCCTTCCTCGCCGCCCAGGCACCGGCGATGATCGGCTACGGTGCTCCCACCAGCAGTTTCGGCGAAGGGGTGGAGTCGGTGTGGGTCAAGGCGCCGGTGGGCATCCAGACGCCGCACTGGAACACGGTCAGCGTCCGGCGGCAGGTGCTGGTGGTCGCGCACAACGTCACCGCGGCGACCCGGCTGCTCGACGCGGTGGCCGTGTTCGACAGCGACCCGCGGGTGCAGGTGGTGTTCTCGTGGAACGGCTCCGATCCCTTCCACCACGGGCTGTCGGAGCTGCTGGACCGGCTCGGCATGATCGTCATCCCGTGGCCGCAGGCCCTGCAGACCCGGTTCGACCTGGCCGTCACCGCCAATCACGGCGGCCTGACGGAAATCGAGGCGCCCATTGTCGTGTTGTCCCACGGAATGGGCTATACTAAACAATCGCCAGGAAATCGGAAATCGGAAATCGGAAATCGGAAATCGGAGTACCGGGGTCCGGAGTCCGAGGGCCGGCAGGTGTTCGGCCTGTCCCCGCAATGGCTGCTCTACGACGGCCGCCCCATCGCCACCGCCCTGGTCCTCTCGCACGACGAGCAGCTGGCACGGCTCACGGCCGCGGTCCCGGCCGCGGCGCACACCGGCGTGGTCGCCGGGGATCCCTGCTATGACCGGATCCTGGCCAGCCTGTCGCACCGGGCGGAGTACCGCCGGGCCCTCGGCGCGACCGACGACCACACCGTCATCGCGCTGAACTCCACGTGGTGGCGGCATTCCCTGCTCGGTGACTGGCCGGAGCTGCCCCGGCGGCTGCTGGCCGAGCTGCCGGTCGACTCCTACCGGGTCGTCGCCATCGTGCACCCCAACATCTGGCACGGCCACGGGCCGTGGCAGGTCAGGACCTGGCTGTCGGATTGCCTGCGGGCCGGCCTGATTCTGGTGCCGGACACCGAGGGTTGGCGCGCGGCCTTGATCGCCGCCGACTGCGTTATCGGCGATCATGGCTCCACTACGGCATATGGCGCCGCTTTGGACCGCCCGACGCTGCTCGGTTCGTTCCCGGCCGGGGATGTCGCCCCGGCCTCGCCAGTCGATGTGCTCGGCGGCCTCGCCCCACGCCTGCACCGGGATCGGCCGCTGCGATCCCAGATCGACCGGGCCGTCGCAGAGCACCGGCCGGGCGCCTTCGCGGCCGTGTCGGACATGGTCACGTCCGCGCCGCACGAGGCATTGGAACGGCTGCGCCGGCTCTGCTACTCGATCATGGACCTGGCCGAGCCGGTCGTCGAGCCGCCGGTGCACCCGCTGCCGACCGACGGCCTGTCCCCCGCCCCGGTGCCGACCGCGCTGGCCGTGGACTGCGTGCTCGCCGACGGCACGGTGACGATCACCCGCTACCCGGCCGAGCTGCGCGCCAACTCCGGGCATCTGGTCGTGCACATCGACCATCCCGGCCGACGCATGCTCGGCGCGGCCGACGTGATCGTCGGGGACGTCGACCATGACCCGGAAGGCTGGCTGCGCGCGGTGATCGTCGAGCATCCGGCGATCGCCCTGGCCGCCGCCGGCGGCCCCGACGGCGTTTGCCGGATCCGGACCCGTGACGGCGACCGGATCGACCTCGTGCCGGACGCCGCCGTCGACACCGCGCTCGCCGCTTCGGTGGCCTATTCGTTGCTGGGTAAGGGAATCGACGAGGTGCGGGTCGCCGCCGGGGCGATCAGCCGTAGAGTCGCCTTACGGCGTCTCGACGCTGCGTGAGCTCCTGGTTCAGCCGCTGCTTCTCGGCGTGGTGCCGGTCCGCGTCCTCGTCGCGACCGAGTTGGCGGTAGGCCTCGGCCAGGCTCTCGTGCAGGGATTCCTGCCAGGCCAACGATCCCTGCTCGGTCAGCACCGCAAGCGCCGGTTCGAGCAGCTCGACCGCCTCCGCCGCCCGCCCGAGCAACCCGTAGGCCTTGCCGATGCTGTAGTCGGTCTTGGCCACGTTGACGACGTCGTTGCCAGCGAGGAAGAACCGCTTCGCCTCGGCGAGCCGGGGCAGCGCCTCGTCCAGCCGTCCGGCCTCGACCAACACCCGCCCGCTGTTCATGTTGTAGAGGGCGAAGGCGCGGGGTTGCTTGTTCGCCGGCCACCGGGCGACCAGGGCCCGGCTCATGTCGGAGCTGTGCAACGCCTTCTCGTACTGCTCGCGGCGTTCCCAGATGAAGCCGAGCCACTCCCAGTTGGTCTGCTGCCCCATCGGGTCGCCGATCTTGACCGCCAGGTCCAGGCTCAGCTGGTACTGCTTGAGCGCCTTGACGTTCTCGTCCAGCTCGAAATGCGCCGTGCCCAGCTGGTTGTGCAGCTGGATCAACGCCCGGTCCTGGCCGACGGCCGCCTCCAGCGCCACCTCGTGCGTGCTGATCCAGTCCTCGTAGTGGCCGCGCTGGAAGTAGAACGGGAACGACGCCACCCCCATGTGCCAGGCGTAGTCGTCGAATCCCCACCGCTTGGCGACCAGCACCGCCGCCAGCAGGTTCTCCCGCTCCCGTTCCAGATCGGCCAGCGCCGCCGCCGAATCCCCTTCGTGCACAACGGGAATCTCGGCGTACACGTCCTCGCAGGCCCGCGGCCTAGCGGACAGCGCCTTGTCCCGGGCGATCCAGTAGTCGCGGAAGTGCCGCACCATCCGGCCCATCGCCGCCCGGCGGTCGTCGACCGACTCCGCCTGCTCGGCGCGATCCCTGCCGTGCAGGCGAATCAGGCTGTGGAACCCGTACCGGCCGTCCTCGACGCCGAGCAGATAGACCCGAACCAGTTGGCGCAGAAGGGTTTCCGCGGTCTCTGGATCACGATCCAGCAGCGCCGCCGCCGCGGCCACGTCAAAGCTCGGGCCGTCCCACAGCGCCAGCAGCCGATACGCGCGGGCCGTTTCCTCGTCCAGACGCAGGTAACCCGCGTCGAACACGGCGTCGACCAGCCGCTCCTCGTCGACCGCGAGCGAGGCCAGCCGATCCCGTTCCGCCCCGAGCCTCGCGACCAGCCCTCGGGGGTTCTCGCGGAGCTGGATCGCCGCGATCCGCAGCGCCAGCGGCAATCCGCCGCACACCGCCACCAGGTTCGTCAGCTCATGTCGATCGTCGGGGCTCAGCCCGTCCCCCACCAGCCGGGACACCAGGTCGGTGGCCACGTCTTCGGCCAGCGGGTCCAGCCGCGTGGACTCGATTTCGTTGTAGCCGAAGCCGGTGAGCTTCTGCCGGCATGTCACCAGCACCATGCTCCGCGGCGAGGACGGCCGCGCCGCCGTCACCTGGGCCATCGTCGCCGCGTCGTCCAGCACCACCAGCAGCTCGCTGTCCGCCGTCCGCGCCCGGTAGGCCGCCAGCTTCTCCTCGTCCGACTTGGGGATCCGCTCCACGCCGAGCTGTCGCAGCAGGATCGCCAGCACCACCCCCACCGGCACCGGCCCCGTCTCGGCCGAGCCGCCCAGGTCGGCGTACACCACCCCGTCGCGGAACTTCCCGCTCGCCTCGTGCGCCCAGTGCACGGCCAGCGCCGTCTTGCCCACGCCGCCGTACCCCGTGATCGCGAACGCCAGCGACCGCCGCTCCTCCCGGTACGCCGCCACCATCCCGTCGAAGGCGTCCAGCTCGTCCCGCCGGTTCAGGAACAGCCCCGCCCGCACCGGCAACCCGTTCGGCCGCCGCGCCGGCCCCGATCCGTGGATGTGGACGCCACCATGGATCGTCGCGGCCTGCACCACCGGCCCGTTCGCCTCGCCCTCGAAGCGGTTCACCCGTCACCCCCGTGATCGGCAAGGACCGACCATACCGAGTCCGGCCGGACGGGCTCTCGCCGTCACCCCGGCCGATCGGGTGATCCGGGACGCTCACTCCGCCGTGACGCCGAGAACGACCTCAATATCGCAGATCTTGCCTCGCCACTCCGTGACGGGCGTCGGGTCCGACGACGCCCGCGTCATCAGTCGGCTCGGCCCGGCTAGGACGAGTGATCGTCCGCAGCCGTTGCGGCCTTGACGAAATCGTGCAAGTCGACGCCGCTTCCCCAGAGCTGATCGAAGCGGTTCTGGTGGAAGTGCACGAGCTTGGGCGCGTCTTCGCGGATGCCGCCGAGCTGTTGGTCGGTGGGGCCGGAGAAGGCCATGTACATGGTGTCGTCGTCGATCAGGCAGACGCTCATGGGCTCGACGGCCTGGCCCACGGTCTCGATGACCCGGACGTTGTAGCGGGGGTTGCCGGCGACGAGCACGGCCTGGGCCACGCACCAGTCGGCCATGGCCTGGTTGGGGACGCCGATGATGCGCCGGACGGTGCCCTTGCGGTGGGCGAAGGCGACGATCTCGGCGAAGTAGTCACGCGACTCGGCGCTGGCCAGGACGGTGGGCGGGACCTGGCGGAAGTAGGTCACGCGGACCTCGCGTCGGGCGGCGTGCACGGCGGCGCGGGCCGAGCTGTAGAACTCCTCGTTGGTGGCGAAGAAGACCTCGCCGGGCCCGCCGTCCTGGACATCCAGCCGAAGGTCGCGGATCTGTTTGAGCACGAAGAAGATCGCCGCGAACATCGCCGCGGTGAGCCCTTCGTCGAGCACGGGGAACAGGTCCTTGAGAAAGGCCAGCAGGAAGCAGATGAACAGGAACAGGGAGAGCGCGAGTTCCTCCCAGCGGTCCGACCTGGCGCGTGGCGTGATCACGACTGCCTCCCCAGCACGACGACGCATTCCATGCTGAAGGTCCGACTCGGTCCCGCATCCGTTACGCGCTGTCAGCCGAGCGGGAGCGGGAGTCGCGTGGCGTGTGCGCCGAGGGCGGAGTGTTCGGCGGGGGTGGGGAGGCGGCGGCCGGTGCCGACACGGAGGGCGTCGGCGTCGGAGAAGGAGGCGGGGAAGGCGAAGCCGGCGATCTGTTCGAGCATGGCGCGGGCCTCGGCGGAGGCGGGCGGGGCGGCGGTGGGCGACAGGTCGAGGTGGTGGAGGGTCCATTCCATGACGTAGGCGGTGAGGTAGTCGCCGGCGGTGAGGACCTGGTCGCGGGTGCCGACGAGGGCGGTCGGGTCGGCGAGGGCGGCGGCGCGGCCGGCGGCGGAGCCGACGTCGTCGAGGTGGAACTTGAGCAGGGCGGGATCGCCGTAGGCGGCGGCGAGGCGGACGGTGAGGGCGTCGAGGGGATCGTCGCCGGTGGGCGGGGAGACGACGTCCCAGTAGGAGACGGCGTCGCGGGTGGCGGGCCCGGCGGCGGGGGTGGCGAGGGTGATCAGCACGTCCTGGGCGTCGATGACGAGGTGGCAGACGAGATCCCGGACGAGCCAGCCGGCGCAGCCGGAGGGGCGCTCGAAGTCCCGGTCGGGCCGGGCGGCGACGGCGGCGAGCAGGGCGGTCCAGGAGCGCGTGAAAGGTTCCACGGCGGCAAGCTAGCAGCGGGAACGGGCGGCGGCGACCGAATTGTCCCGTTACCCAGTAACGACCATGGTTGTTTCCGCAAACGATGCGACTACCCGATCGACTGGCGAGGCTTGACCGCTCACGGCGATAACGCCAGGATTTGTTGGCGAAACCGAGCGGCAGGGAGCGGCGCCGTGGCAGACCAGAGGTTCGTGATCGTCGGCGCCGGGCTGGCCGGCGCGAAGGCGGCGCAGGCGCTGCGGGAGCAGGGCTTCCCGGGGCGGATCACGCTGATCGGCGACGAGCTGCACCTCCCCTACGAACGCCCGGCGCTGTCCAAGGACCACCTGACGGGCAAGGCGGACCGGGACAGCATGACGGTCCACTCGGCGGCCTGGTACACCGACCACCAGGTGGAGCTGGCGCTGGGCATCGGGGTGAGCCGACTGGACCGGGAGGCCCACCGGGTGGACCTGGCCGACGGCAGCTCGCACCGCTACGACAAGCTGCTGCTGGCCACCGGCGCGAGCCCCCGCAAGCCGCCGATCCCGGGCGCGGACGCGCCGGGAGTGCACTACCTGCGCCGGATCGAGGACTCGGAGTCGATCAGGGACGCCTTCCGGCACTCGAAGCGGCTGGTGGTGGTCGGCGCGGGCTGGATCGGCCTGGAAGTGGCGGCGGCGGCCCGGCAGGCCGGCGTCGACGTCACGGTGGTGGAGTCGGCGGAGCTGCCGCTGTTGCGGGTGCTGGGCCGCGAGGTGGCGACGGTCTTCGCCGACCTGCACCGTGAGCACGGCGTGGACTTCCGCTTCGGGGCGAGTGTCGACGGCATCAGCGCCAGGGGCGTGACGCTGGCCGACGGCACGGAGATCACGGCCGACATGGTGGTGGTCGGCGTCGGCGCGTGCCCCAACGCCCAACTGGCCCAGCGGGCCGGCCTGCACGTGGACAACGGGATCATCGTGGACGCCGCGCTGCGCACCTGCGACCCGGACATCGTGGCCGCCGGCGATGTCGCCAACGCGTTCCATCCCTTGCTGGGCAAGCACATCCGGGTCGAGCACTGGGCCAACGCGCTGCGCCAGCCGGCCACCGCGGCCGCCACCATGCTCGGCCGCGAGGCCAGCCACCAGGAGCTGCCCTACTTCTTCACCGACCAGTACGACCTGGGCATGGAGTACGTCGGCCACGTGGAGCCGGGCGGCTACGACGAGGTGGTCTTCCGCGGCGACCGGGACCGCCGCGAGTTCATCGCCTTCTGGCTCAAGGAGAACCGGGTCCTGGCCGGCATGAACGTGAACGTGTGGGACGTGGTCGACCCGATCAAGGCCCTGATCGGCAAGGAGGTCGACCCGAAGGCGCTGGCCGACCCGGGCAAGGTGCTCACGGCAGCAGCACGGTGACCTCCAGGCCGCCGTCGGCGCGGGCCCGGGCGGACGCCTGGCCGCCATGGGCGGACGCGACCGAACGCACGATGGACAGGCCGAGGCCGGAGTGGGCATTGTCGGTCCGATCCCCAGAACCTCGATGGAAAGGCTCGAACAGGGTGTCCACAATGGACGGATCGACCACCGGCCCGGTGTTACGCACGACCAGGGCCGGCGCGTCGGCGACCTCGACCCGGACCCAGCCGCCGGGGCGGTTGTAGGTGACGGCGTTGTCGATCAGGTTGGCCACCAGGCGTTCCAGCAGCACCGGATCGCCGGCGACCGTGCGCGGCGAGGCCACGACCTCGACGCCGGGAAAGCCCTCGGCGACCGTCTCCACCAGGTGATCGAGCCGCACCGGCACGCGGTCGGCCAGGCCCCGGTCGCTGCGGGCCAGCACGAGCAGACCTTCCAGCACGCGTTCGGTCCGGGTGTTGGCGTCCAGCAGCCGGGTGCCGAGAGTCCGTGTCGCCTCGGGAACATCGTCGCCGAGCAGCGCGACCTCAATCAGAGTCCGTTGCAGGGCAAGGGGTGTGCGCAGCTCGTGGGAGGCGTTGGCGACGAACCTCCGCTGGCTGTCGAAGGATCCGGACAGCCGGTCGAGCATGCCGTCGAAGGTGTCGGCCAGCTCCTTGAGCTCGTCATCGGGTCCGGTCAGCTTGATCCGGCGACCGAGGTCCTGGGCGCCGAGCCGGCGCGCGGTGGCGGTGATCTCGTGCAGCGGCCGCAGGATCCGCCGCGCGACGAACCAGCCGAGCCCCACCGCCAGCGCCGCGGTGATCAGCAGCGCGGCCCCGGACTGGACCAGCAACGTGGTGAGCGTGGACGAGCGGTACGCGGCCAGCGCCGGGACCACGCCCAAGCTGTCGGTGTCGGCCAGCACCCCGGGCACCGCGGCCACCTTGGTGTCCAACACCTCCGTCTGCTGGTAGTCGGCGGAGTCGGCGAAGGTGGTGGCCGAGGGCAGGGTCTGGCTCACCAACAGGTAGACGATGACCAGCAGCACGATCCCGGACAGCACGAACATCCCGCCGTACAGGGCGGTCAGCCGGGCCCGCACCGACAGCGGCCTCATGCGCCGAACCGGTAGCCGGCGCCGGACACGGTCTCGATCAGCGGCGGGTCGCCGAGCTTGCGGCGCAACGTCATCACGGCCATCCGCACCGCGTTGGTGAACGGATCGGCGTGCTCGTCCCAGGCCTTCTCCAACAGCGATTCCACGCTGACCACCGCGCCCTCCGCCCGCATCAGCACCTGGAGCACCGCGAACTCCTTGGGGGACAAGGGAAGGAACCGGCCGTCGCGGGAGGCCTGGTGCCGGGGCAGGTCGAGCACGACGCCGTGGCCGGCCAGCACCGGCGGCAGCGCCGGCCGGGCCCGCCGGGCCAGCGCCTGCACCCGGGCCACCAGCTCGCTGAACGCGAACGGCTTGGTGAGGTAGTCGTCGGCCCCGAGGCCGAGCCCCTCGACCCGGTCGGAGACGTCGCCGGCGGCGGTGACCATGAGCACCCGGATCTCGCCGCCGGCCGCGATCACGGCCGCGCACACCTCGTCGCCGGACACGTCGGGCAGGTCCCGGTCCAACACGACGACGTCGTAGTCGTGCACGCCGATCCGCTCCAGCGCGGACTCGCCGTCGTAGCAGACGTCCACCGCCATCGCGAAGCGGCGCAGTCCCTCGGCGATCGAGTCGGCCAGCAGCCGCTCGTCCTCCACCACCAGCACACGCACGTCCCGATGCTAGAAGCCCTCGGATAAGCGCCGGATAAACGTCCGAGCTTATCGGGTCCGGATCACTCGATCGGTACTTCTTGACTCCGTCAGGAACCAATCCCGAGGGAGTGTCATGCGGAAATCGGCAATGTTGCTCAGTGGCGCGGCGATCGCGCTGCTGCTGGCCGGCTGCGGTGGCGCCAACAACAACGGCGACGGCGTGGCCTCGCTGTCCTCGCCCAACCCGACCAGCAGCGCCGTGCCCAAGCCGGGCGGCAAGCAGGACAAGGCGGCCGAGCTCGACCAGTACCGCAAGTACGCGAAGTGCATGCGTGACCACGGGTACGACATGGCCGACCCCAGCGGCGACGAGGTGGCCGGCATCAATCCGAACGACCCCAAGTTCGCGCCGGCCGAGCAGGCCTGCAAGTCGGTCGAGCCCACCGGCAGCGGCCCCGGCCCGGACGACCCGCAGGTGCGCGACCAGATGCTGAAGTACGCCAAGTGCATGCGCGACCACGGCGTCGACATGCCCGACCCGAAGCCGGGCGAGGCCATCACCCTGCCGATGGGCGGCTCGGGCGACGCGAAGCTCGACGCCGCCGGCAAGGCCTGCGGGTCGATTCTGCGATGACCCGGTCCGAGCAGAAGAGGCGTGGTCGCCGGGCCCGGGTGGTGGGCGGCGCGACGGTGTTGGTGGTGGTGCTGGGCACCGGGGTGGTGGTGGCGCTGGCTCAGGCGTCCGAGGCGCACACGCCGCCGGCCCCGCCCCCGGCGGTCGCCACCGCGACCGTGACCAAGACCGATCTCAGCGCGCAGGAGGACGTCGACGGCACGCTCGGCTACGGCGGGGAGTCGGACGTCACCGGGCGCAAGCCGGGGACGATCACCTCGCTGCCGGCGGTCGGCAACGTGATCACCCAGGGGCAGTCGGTGTACGGCGTGGACGCCGCCCCGGTGCCGCTGTTCTACGGCCGGCTGCCGTTCTACCGGGACCTGGCGGTCGGGGCGACCGACGGGCCGGACGTGCAGCAGCTGGAGGAGAACCTCAAGGCGTTGGGCTACAACGACTTCGGCACGCCGGACAAGAAGTTCACGGCGGCGACCGCGTCGGCGCTGAAGAGGTTCCAGCAGGCGCGGGGACTGCCGCAGACCGGCGCCTTCAGCCCCGGCGACGTGGTGCTGGCCGCCGGCCCGGTCCGGGTCTCGACGCTGACCGGCCAGCTCGGCGGCCCGGCCGCCGGCCCGGTGCTGAAGGTCACCGGCACCGGCCGGGTGGTCACCGTGCAGCTGGACGTGGCCAAGCAGGGCCTGGCCAAGGTCGGCGACCAGGTCAAGGTGGACGTGAACGGGGCGAGCGGCGCCGGCAAGGTGGTCGACGTGGGCCGCGCCGCCACGCCCGGCAAGGACGCCAACGGCCAGCCCAACGGCAAGACGACCGTGCCGGTGACGATCTCGCTGGACGATCCCCGCGCCGCCGGCGACCTGGACACGGCCCCGGTGACCGTGCACTTCGTCAAGGAGGTGCACAAGGATGTGCTGGTGGCGCCAGTCGGGGCGCTGCTGGCGCTGGCCGAGGGCGGCTACGCCGTCGAGGTTGAGCAGAACGGCCAGCGGCGCCTGGTGCCGGTCAAGACCGGCCTGTTCGCCAACGGCCAGGTCGAGATCGCCGGCCCCGGGCTGGCGGCCGGCATGACGGTGGTGACGACCTCGTGACCCCGGTGCTGCTGGTGGATCGGGTCTCGCGCACCTATCCCGGTGGCGTGCAAGCGCTTCGCGATGTGTCACTGTCCATTAAGGAGGGTGAGATGGCCGGCGTGGTCGGCCCCTCCGGCTCGGGCAAGTCGACGCTGCTCCAGCTGATGGGCACGCTGGACCAGCCGACCAGCGGCCGGATCGAGATCCGCGGCCACGACGTGGCGACACTGTCGGACCGCCGGCTGTCGGCGCTGCGTTCGGCGTGGATCGGCTTTGTGTTCCAACAGTTCTTCCTCAGCGAGGGGGTCAGCGCGGTCGACAACGTCTGCACCGGGCTGCTCTACGCCGGCGTGCCCAGACGCAAGCGCCGGGCCAAGGCGCTGGCCGCGCTGGAGCGGGTTCGCCTGGGGCATCGGGCCGAGCACTTCCCGAGCGAGCTGTCCGGCGGCGAACGGCAGCGGGTGGCGATCGCGCGGGCGGTGGTCAACGAGCCGTCGATCCTGCTGGCCGACGAGCCGACCGGCAACCTGGACACCGCCACCGGGGCGGCCGTGCTGGGCCTGCTGGCCGAGCTCAGCGCCGACGGCACGTCGATCGTGGTGATCACGCACGACCGGGAGATCGCCGCCGGCATGCCGCGCCGGATCGAGGTCCTGGACGGGCGGATCCAGCTCGACACCGGCCTGGCGGTGCCCCGGTGACCACTCTCCCCGAGTCGTCCCGGCTCTCCACGAACGACGTCCTCACCCTCGGCGCGCACGGCATGCGCACGCGGCCGATGCGGGCGGTGCTGTCGGCGCTGGGCATCGCCATCGGCGTCGCCGCGATGGTCGCCGTGCTGGCCGTGCCGGCCTCCAGCGCCCAGGCCCTGCACGACAAACTCGCCGCGCTGGGGCCGAATCTGCTCACCGCCACCCAGGGGCAATCGCTGACCGGCGGTAAGGCGCAGCTGCCTGAGGACGCCGTGGCCATGGTCAAGCGGATCGGCCCGGTGCTCGGGGCCGCCGCCACCGGGCTGGCGCCGAACGTGACGATCCGCCGCTCGGACAAGATCTCGCCGGAGGAGACGTCCGGGGTGTCGGTGCTGACCGCCGACACCGACCTGCTGGCCGTGATCGGCGGACACCTGCACAGCGGCTCGTTCCTCAGCAACGCCAACCAGAACTTCCCGGTGGTGGTGCTCGGGGCGGTCGCCGCCAGCCGGCTGGGCATCGACCACGTGGACCCGAGCCGGCCGACCCAGGTCTTCCTGGGCGGGCAGTGGTTCACCGTGGTCGGCGTGCTCGATTCGATGCCGCTGGCGCCGGAGATCGAGCGGGCGGCGCTGGTGGGCAAGGCCGCCGCCAAGGCGCTGCTCGGCTTCGACGGCCATCCCACAACTGTCTACGTCAAGGCGGCCGAAGCCGCGGTCGCCGGCGTGCGGGCGGTGCTGGGCGCGACGATCAACCCGCAGTCGCCGCTCGGGGTCGCCGTGCAGCGGCCGTCGGAGCTGCTGGAGGCGCAGGCGCTGACCCAGGACACCTACAGCGCCCTGTTCCTCGGGCTCGGCGGGATCGCGCTGCTGGTCGGCGGGGTCGGGGTGGCCAACACCATGGTCATCTCCGTGCTGGAGCGCCGCCGCGAGATCGGCCTGCGGCGGGCCCTCGGCGCGACCAGACGTCAGATCCGGGGCCAGTTCCTGGCCGAATCGGTGCTGCTGTCCGGTCTCGGCGGGCTGGCCGGCGTGACCATCGGGGTGCTGGTGACCTCCGGCTACGCCCTGTCCCAGGGCTGGCCGGCGATCCTGCCACCCCAGGCCCTTCTGGGCGGCGTCGCGATATCCGCGCTGGTCGGGGCGGTCGCCGGGGCATACCCGGCGATGCGTGCGGCGCGGCTGCCACCGACGCAGGCCCTCGCCTGAAAGCCCCGTCGTGCCATCGACGCTTGGAAGGGGGCTTTCCTCCACTCGGAGTGGAGGAAAGCCCCCTTCCAAGCGCCGACGGGTGGTCAGCCAAGCGCCGACGGGTGGTCAGCGCTTGCGGGGGCGGCGCTTCTGCCAGCTTTGGCCGAT